>CAZVDJ010000005.1:0-26409 GCA_964626245.1 uncultured Gemmatimonadaceae bacterium | reverse complement strand
CTCGCGTTCCGGGCTGCATGCAGCTGACGGAACGCGCCGCCATCGCCCGCGTGCGCCCACTGCTCGTGCGGGGGCTCGCCGCCAGCGTCGCGGTTGCCGCCTTCACGCCGACGTGGTCCTCCGCGCGTGCCCAGTCACCCGCCGCGTCGCTCAGCACGCATCCGCGCATCCGCGAGGCGTCGGCGCTCCTCGACCGGTGGCTCGACGCGCAGCGCGCCTACCAGCAGATCCCGTCGCTGGCCGGCGCCGTGGTGCACGACCAGACGGTCATCTGGCAGGGCGCCTCGGGGTGGGCCGACCGCGATCGGCGCATCGCCGCCACCCCGGCCACGCTGTATAGCATCTGCTCCATCTCCAAGCTCTTCACCTCCCTGAGCGTGTTGCAGCTGCGGGACCAGGGGCGCCTTCGCCTGGACGACCCGGTGGAGAAGCATCTCCCGTGGTTCAACATCAAGCGCGCGCACCCGGCCTCGGGACACATCACCGTGGAAGGGCTGCTGACGCACGCCTCCGGCCTTCCTCGCGAAGCCGCCTTTGCCTACTGGTCGGGCCCCAACTTCGAGTTCCCCTCGCGACAGCAGATCATCGACGCGCTCTCGAGCGAGGAGACGCTCTATCCGGCCGAGACCTTCTTCCAGTACTCCAACCTGGGGCTCACGATGGCGGGCGAGATCGTCGCCTCGGCCAGTGGTCTGCCGTACGCCGACTACGTGCGCACCAACATCCTGGGACCGCTGGGGCTGGGAGACACGCATCCCGAGATCCCGGTGCACGAGCGCGGCAGGCGGATGGCCACGGGCTACGGCGCCTTCACGCGGGACGGAACGCGCGAGGCGCTTCCCCTCTTCTCCACGAAGGGGATTGCCCCCGCCGCCGGGTACGCTTCATCGGCCGCCGACCTGGCGCGCTTTGCGGCCTGGCACTTCCGGCTCCTGGGCAGCGGCGGGCGCGAGGTGCTGGACGCCAACACGCTCCGCGAGATGCAGCGCGTCCACTTCGTGGACCCGTCGTGGGAGACCACATGGGGGTTGGGCTACGCGGTCTCGCGCGGCGCCGACAACAAGACGTTCGTCGGTCACGGCGGAAGCTGCCCGGGCTACCAGACCAACTTCCAGATGCAACTGGACGAGAAGCTCGCGATGATCGGGCTTTCCAACGCCATCGACGTCAACTCCGGCGCACTCACCCGCGCCATGTACGACATCGCGGCCCCCGCCGTGCGTGCCGCCACCGCCGATTCTGCCCGCACCATCAAGGCGCTCGATCCCGCGCACGAGCGCTACCTGGGAACGTACGAGAGCGTGTGGGGCGGCGAGCGCGAGATCATCGCGTGGGAAGGAAACATCGCCGCCGTCTCCCTTCCGAGCGATGCACCCGTGCGCGGGCTCACCAAGTTGCGGAAAGTGGGCGAGCACACGTTTCGCCGGGTGCGCCCCGACGGAAAGCTGGCCGAGGCGTGGACCTTTTCCGTTGGGGCTGACGGGCGCGTGACGCAACTTACCGTGAACTACCAGGTGGCCCGGAAGCTCCGGTAGGAGAAAGTCGGCAGGCGCTCAGGCGAGCAGACGAGAAGGTGAAAGCGCCCGCCGCGAGATGAATCGGTCGCGACGGGCGCTGTCATCACGCGGACGCTGCGCGGCGTTAGTCGTGCGCCGCGCGGGTGGAAGGCTCCTGCTCGCTCCCGCCTCCCGTCTCCCGTCTCCCGTCCGTCGTTCCCCACGCTTCCGCCCACCGGGCAATGGCGCAGAACGTCGCGTCGAGCGCGCGCCCCTTCTCGGTGAGCTCGTACTCCACGCGCACGGGAGTCTCGGGCACCACGATGCGCGCCAGGATGCCTTCGTGCTCGAGCTCGCGCAGTCGCTCGGAGAGCATGCGGTCGCTCATGTCGGGAATGGCGGCGGCGATAGCATTGAAGCGCGCGCGTCCCCCCTCCCCCTGCAGCACGCGCAGGATCGCCCCCGTCCATCGCTTGCCGATGAGCTCCACTGCCCGGTGAAAGCGCGGACAGAGCCCCACGACGTGCGACTCGAGCTGCGCAGCGACCGGTTCGGCTACGGCTGCAGTGCTCTCACCGCCGGCATCAATCAGGTCCGTCGATGACTGCGTCACGGGCGTCGTCGCTCCCAGGTCCAAGGCGTCGAGGCGATTCATGGAAACCAAACTTACGCGAAAGAAGTTACTTGACAAGACAACATCCTGCGTTGTAGCTTATCCAAAGTAAGCAGGCTACATCGAGTGAGCAAGGCGATGTGTCCTCGCACGAAAGAGCTACAACCTCTTGAAACACAGCACGTTACGCCTCGAACCCACACCCGAGAGAGCTGTCCATGTCCGCACCTGCCGTTCAGCCACTGACCTCCACCTGGTCCATCGACGCGTCCCACTCGCACGTCGAGTTCGCCGTTCGCCACATGATGGTCGCCACCGCCAAGGGGACTTTCAACGAGGTGAAGGGGACCGTGACGTATGACGGCGCGAGCCTGACCGACGCCGCCATCGAGGTGGAAATCCCCGTGGCGTCGATCGACACGAAGAACTCGGACCGCGACAATCATCTCAAGTCGCCCGACTTCTTCGACGCCGAATCACACCCGCTCATCACCTTCAAGAGCACGCGCATCGTCCCCAAGGGGGGGAGCGAGTTCGATCTCATCGGCGACCTCACCATCCGCGGCACTACCAGGCAGATCACCCTGACCGCCGAGTCGAATGGCGTCCTCCGCGACCCGTGGGGGATGGAGCGCGCCGGTTTCAGCGCCACGGGCAAGATCAACCGCTTCGACTACGGCCTGCACTGGAACGCCGCGCTCGAGACGGGCGGCCTGGTGGTCGCGCAGGACGTGAAGATCAACCTCGAGGTCGAGATCGTGCGGCCGGCCGCGTAGCGCGCCACCCTCGATGACCGCGCGGCGCCTGACGAACCGTTCTCGTCAGGCGCCGCTCTTTCGTCCGGTTCCCCCGCTCTCGTTTTCTCGTCCGCTGCCCTGCTAGAACCGCTCGAACGACCGAATGGGCGCCCGTTTCGCGTCGCCGATGTAGACCCATCGCACGTCACGGATGAAACGCTGGGCCATGCGCTGGATGTCCTGCGGCGTCACGCGGCGCAGTTGTTCCTCGAATCGCGCCACGGCGCGGATGTCGCCCTCGAACAGGTACGAGCGGGCAAGGAAGTCGGCCTGGTTGGCGTTGGTCTCGTTGTCCAGGTAGAACTGCGTGAGGAACTGCCGGATCAGGCGCCCCAGGGCTTCCTCGTTGATCTGGCCGGTGCGTACGGCCGCAAGCTGTTGCCGCATGAGGTCCACCGTGAGCTCCGGCTGGACGGTGGTCACATACAGGCCGCCGGCCGCAACGGCGCGCTCCACGAACGGCGCATCCACGGCATAAGTGAGATTGCGGCGCGACCGGATCTCCCCGAAGAGTTGTCCCGAGAGCACCGCCGCCGTGATGCGCAGCGCGTAGTAATCCGACGTTCCCGCGCGCGGCCCCGCGTAGCGCCCCATGATGTAGTTGGTCGGGAGCTCTCGATCCACGGCAAAGCTCGTGGCCTTGGTGCGCGGCAACGTGTCAGGGAGCGCCCATTTGTAGCTGCCGGCGGGAAGCCGTGCGAGCGTCTGCGCCACCAGCCGCTCGACCCTGGTGCGCGGAATGTCACCCACCACGACCAGCAGCATGCGTGACTTCACGACCTGCTCGGTCAGGTACTGTCGCAGGTCGGCCAGCCGGATGCGTGCCAGCGAGTGCGCCGTGCCGCTGGGTGGGATGGCGTACGGATGCCCGGCGAAGGCGACGGAGTCGGCGAGGTACTCGAGCAGCGCGTCGGGTGAATCCTGCCGCTGGCTTACGCCAAGCAGGAACTGCTGGCGCACCAGCTCCACCTCGCCCGAGTCCAGCGTGGGCTGCATGAGGCGCGAAGCCAGTACGCTCCAGGTGCTGTCGAAGGTGGCGCGCGTGGCCCGGATCCCGAAGACGGTCCAGTCGGGATCGGCATCGATGGAAATCCCGGTCCCCAGCCGCGACATGGTGCGACGCAGCCGGTCCTTGGGGTACGCGCGCGTTCCGCGCCCGGTGAGCTCCAGCAGGAACGGCTCGATCCCGGCATTCTCCCACGTCACCTGCCGAGTGCCGCCCAGCAGGTAGAGGTTGGCCACCGCGATGTCACCCGCGGTCTGGCGCTGGATGACACGAATCCCGCCCGTCTCGTAGGTGACTGTTCCGGTGTCCACCGCTGCGGCGACGTCGCTTCGCGTTGCACCCTGCGCTGCCGCTTGCGCCCCGCCGATGGTGAACGGGACGAGCAGAAAGAGCCCGGCCATCACCCCCCACCATCCTGCACCCAACCGGGTTCCCCTCGTCCTCTCGTCGCCCCGTCCTCTCGTATTCCGCCTCATTGCACCACTCTCGGCAGCAGGTCCTTCTCCGTCAGCCCGATGCGCCGGCGCGATTCCGGGTCGATCAGGACGCCGACGATGCGCGGCTTCGCGACGATGTACTTCTTCGCGTAGGACTGCAGGTCGGAGAGCGTCTGCTTGGCCATACCGTCGATGTAGCCCATGTAATACTCCAGCCCCGAGACGCTCCACCAGAAGCCCAGCGTGTGGGCGAAGCCGCTCGCGCGATCCTCGCCGTACGCGGTTTCCACGGCACGCTCGGCCTTCACGTTCACCAGTTGTTCCTGCGTGATGTAGCCCGGGTCCGCGAACCTGGCGACCTCGCGATCGAGTGCGACAATCGCCTCCTTCACGCGCTCGGGAGTGGTCTGCCCCATGATCGAGATGGGCCCCTTGTGGTCGAGCGTGTAGTAGTTGACGCCCACTGACTGGAAGAGCCCCGTTTCCACGAGCCGCTGCTGCAGCGTGGAGACCGGCTGGTTGAGGGCGTCGGAAAAGACGTCGGCCGCAAAGGTGGCGTGCGGGTCCTTTCGCACGCTGGGCCCTTGCCACTCGAACATGATCGTGACGGCATTCACCGGCTGCTCCACGATCACCGCCTCGTCCCTGGTGAGGGCCGGAATGGGGGGAATGGGGTCCTTGGCAAACGGGTCGTCGCCGCGGGGCCAGTCGCCAAACACCTGCTCCGCCAGCTGGAAGACCCGCTTCGGATCCACGTCGCCGGTGACGATGAGCGCCGAGTTGTTGGGGACGTAGTACTTGCGCTGGATCTCGTGCAGCTTGTCCGGACCCACGGTCTGCAGCACGCGCCGCTCGCCGATGATGTTCTTGCGACTCCACTGGCCGGGATAGAGCCGCTTGCCCATGGCCGAGGTGAGGGCGAAGAAGGGGTTGGCCTCGTTGCGGTCGTATTCACCCAGCACCACCTGTCGCTCGCGCTCCAGTTCCTCGCGCAGGAACTTGGGTTCGCGCAGCGCCGACGCCATGAGCCGCATGGCTCCCTCCAGCGAGTCGCGGGGGAGCGTCATGTAGTAGTTGACCCGCTCCTCCTGCGTGGTGCCGTTGAAGACGGCGCCCAGCTCCGAGGCCCGGTCGATGAACTCGTCGGGGCGCGGCAATTGCGCGTTTGCCTTGAAGAACATGTGCTCGTACATGTGCGCCAGCCCCTCGTAACCGGGGGGCTGCGTGAACGACCCGTTGCGCACATTGATCTCGACGGTGGCCAGCGGGACGCCGTGGTTCTCGGCGACGATGATCTCCATCCCGTTGGCCAGCACCTTCTGGTGGATGAACTTCTCCAGATTGGCGCGTTGCGCCCCGGCCCGTGACGCGACAGACGACGCGGCGAGGAGGGCGAGGAGCAGCCCGCGGGCACGGGAAGTCGAGAAGACAAGAAGACGAGAGAAACGCGCCGTCATTGACTCACCAGAGCGAGGTGCACCGCTGGCGGGGCATTCCCGTAGCGGCTTTCTTTCGGACATCATGAATCAAACGCCTGCAACGGTCGCCGCGTTCGTCGATGCGGCGCGGGGCACGCTGCGGCCAGACCAGCTCCGGCCGCGCGAGCCCCTTGCTCCATACACCACGTTCAGGATCGGCGGTCCGGCAGACCTGCTGTACGATGCGTCGTCGAGCGACGAACTGGCAGAGGCGGTGACGCTTGCCCGGCACACCGGGACGCCGTACTTCGTCCTCGGGCTGGGGGCCAATATCCTCGTGGGCGACGGGGGGTTCCGCGGGGTGGTCATCCGCAACGTCGCCCGCGGCTTCCGCATGGTGGACTCCACCGGCATCCGTGCCGAGAGCGGGGCGACGGTGCGCGACCTGATCTTCGTGGCCATCGAGCACGGCCTGTCCGGGTTGGAGCACTACATCGGGATCCCGTCCACGGTGGGAGGCGCGGTCTGGCAGAACCTCCACTTCCTCTCCCCGGCTCCCGAGCGGGAGCGCACGATGTTCATCGCCGAGGTCGTGGAGTCGGTGGAGCTGCTGACCGAATCGCTCGCGCGCATTACCATCGACAACGCCGCCATGCAATTCGGCTATGACACGTCGCGACTGCACCACACGAAGGACGTGGCGCTGGCGGTGACCTTCCGCCTAACGCCTGGCGACCCCTTCACCATGCACCGCATCCTGCAGGAGAACCTGAGCTGGCGCGGGGCGCGGCATCCGTGGCTCGACATTCACCCCAGCGCCGGGTCGATCTTCCAGAAGATCGAGGGGGTGGGGGCGGGACGGCTCATCGACCAGTGCGGGCTCAAGGGATTCCGCATCGGCGGGGCGCAGATCTCGCACATTCACGCCAACATCATGGTGAACCTGGGGCACGCGACGGCGGCCGACGTGCGCGCCCTCATCGCACACGCGCAGCGCGCCGTGGCGGACAAGTTCGGGCAGCACCTCATCCCGGAGATCGGCTTCATCGGCGAGTTCTGACGCGCCGGGTCCCGCGCGGCCAGGGGGCGCTCAGGGGACGCTCAGGGGGCGCTCAGGGGGCGGTCAGCGAAACGCCAGGAGGGAGTCGCCGGAATGTCGCAAGATCGCCTCGCCGCGGCGCCGGCAGCCGCAAGTTGGCGCCGCGTGCTGGAGTTGGCGCCGAGCGCTTGAGCTCGCGCCGAGCGCCGGAGTCAGTGTCGCACCAGGCGCACCGTGGTGGGCGTGGGAAGCCCCAGGTTCATGGTGAGGTCGGCACCGCTCCGCAGCAGCACTTCCGGCCCGATGCAGAGTGCGAGGGCATTGGGCGGGCAGTTGGGGACGAGCGTGACCGTGTCCCCGCGTACGCGCACCCGGAACCGCCCCTGGTTGGTGTAACTCTGCGCCGCGCCCGTGGTCCCGTTGACCACGCGCATCGTCTGCACGCGGAGCGCCGTTCCGTCCCGCTCGAACGACACCGAGAGGTAGTCGAGGTAGTATCGCGTGACTCCGTCATCGGGAAAGCGCACGGGGAGCGGAGCGCCGTTGGCCGATTCGGCCACGTACAGCGACGCCGGAATGGGGAAGGGGGCGGTGCTGGGATCCGCGCACGCCATGACGAGGGCGGCGACGAGACCTGCCGCGCCTACCACGCCGAGCCGCGCAAATGCCCTGCCGCTGCGAGACTGGTCCATGTGTCCCGGTGCGAGGATGGACTGCGTCCTATGACGCGCCGAGGTGCCGGGTCCTAGCACCTCGCCATCAGCGCTCGCGGTGGATCAGCTGCGCAGCGTCTGCATGAAGGCGCCGATGCGGGCCAGCCCGGCCTCCAGCTCGGGGATGGGGGCAGTGAAGGCGACCCGCACGAACTGGTGCGCGCGATGCTCGCCGAAGTCCCGCCCGGGCGTGAGCGCGACCCCCGTCTCCGCGAGCAGTCGCCGCACGAAGTCCCACGAGTCGCCGGACCAGCGGGAGACATCGGCGTAGGCGTAGAAGGCGCCGTCAGGATTGCAGCCGACGGCCAGCCCCATCGCGTTCAGCGCCGGCACGACGAAGTCGCGGCGGCGCCGCAGCTCGCTGCGCTGCGCCTCGTAGATCGCGGTGCTCTCGGGCTCCATGGCCGCCACGCCCGCCCACTGCGACGGCGCAGCCGGGGCGATGAACATGTGCTGCGCCATGCGCTCCACCGCCGCCACGTGCTGTCCGGGCACGACCATCCACCCCAGGCGCCACCCGGTCATGCTGTAGTACTTGGAGAACGAGTTGACCACCCACACGTCATCGCCTAACGCGGCGGCGGTCTGCGGCGCCGAGTCGAAGGTGAGCCCGTGGTAGATCTCGTCGACGATGAGCGTCCCCCCGCGCGCACGCACCACCTGGTGAATGGCGCGCAGCTCGGCGTCGGGAATGGTGGTGCCGGTGGGGTTGGCGGGCGAAGCCGCCAGGACCCCGCGCGTGGCCGGCGTCCAGTGGCGGTCCACCAGCTCGGCCGTCAGCTGAAAGCGCTCGGCGCTCCCCACCGGGATGGGGCGCGCGGTGGCGCTGCAGAAGGTGAGCAGGGCGCGGTTGGAGGGATAACCGGGGTCGGCCATGAGGAAGTCGTCGCCCGGGTTGGCCAGCGCCCCAAAGGCGAGCGCGAGCGCCCCAGAGGCCCCCACCGTCACCAGGATGCGTTCCACCGGGACCGACACGCCGTATCGGGTGGCGTAGTGGCGCGAGATGGCGCGACGCAGTTCGGGAATCCCGGCTGGCACGGTGTAGTGCGTCTCGCCGCGTCGCAGCGCCTCCACCGCGGCATTCACCACGCGTTCGGGGGTGGGGAAGTCGGGTTCGCCCACGCACATCAGCCGCACGTCCTTTCCGGCCGCCCGCATGGCCATGGCCTCGGAGAAGACGGCCACGGCATAGAACGGTTGGATGGCCTGTGCGCGATGGGTGAGCGGCGGCAGCGGCGGGCCCGTGAGGGGCGCGAGGTCCGACACGTCACCAAACGAGGGAACACGCAAACCGGGCGGTGTAGAAGCGCGCGATTGTGTCACGACGGACCGGGTGCGAGAGTGGCGGACCTTTCCAGGGGACGACGCATGAGCAGAGGGCGACGCGGCAACATGTGCGGAGCAGCAGCCGCCGCCGGAAGCGATGGCACCGGGACCGCCCTCCAGCAGGATAGCAACCCCGCCAGCGGCGCGCGATCAACCGTCTTCATCGGTGCGGGGTTCACGGCTCGGGGGAGCGCGAGGAACGGATGATCCTGCGCGCGTGGCAACTGCCGATGGCGCTTGTGGTCACGCTGGCAACCGACGGCCACACGTCTCGCGTACGGGAGATGGAGGGCTGGCGGTTCGGGTCAGGCGCCGGGGCGCACATGGCGGGGGGCGGTGGGTCGGTGGAGGCATCGCTGGCGCGGGTGACGGGAACGGTCTACGACTCGCTGATCGGTGGACCGTTGGCAGGGGCCGACGTGCAGCTGCTGCGCCGGGGGACCCCAGCTCTTGTCTACAACGCCCGCACCGACTCCGCCGGGCGCTTCGCGCTGAACGAGGTGGACGGCGGCACCTACCAGGCCGGCTTCTTTCACCCGCGGCTCGACTCGATGGGCATCGAGCTCCCCACGCGTCACGTGACGCTCTCGGCCGCGGGGCGTTCGGACATCGAACTGGCGACCCCTTCGCGGTTGACCGTCCTGGCCTCGGTCTGTCCCGACACGACGCGAGCGGACGGACGCTTCGCCATCTGCAACGTGCCGGCCGACGTCGGCGTGACGCTGCGCGCCGCGGCAGGCCCCGACAGCAGCGGCGCCGTCGCCGTCACCTTTCCGCCGTTGGGGATCGTCTCTCGCGATGTGTACGTCGCACCGCTGGTGAGCGACCAGGAACGCGCCGTGGCTCGCCTGACCGGGCGAGTGACGGGACGTACCGGGACTCCCATCTTCGGCGCGCGCGTGTCGCTCTCTGGCTGGGAATCGGCGGCCAGTACTGATTCCGGCGGGCACTTCACATTTCCCCAGGTGCCGGGGGGCTCCACCACACTCGATGTACGGAGCGTCGGCTTCGCCCCCGTGCGCCTCTCCATCGACCTGCGAACCGGCGAGGGGGCGCGAAACGACCTGGCCATCACGATGTCCCCTTCGCCCACCACGCTCGCGCCGGTCACGGTGGTCGATCGGCGCAGCGAAGTGCTCATCCGCTCCGGCTTCGATACGCGGAGGCACGGGGCGCTTGGACGCTTCATCGACGAGGAGGCTCTCAGGAAGAGCGGGGCGCAGAGCACCACCTCGTACCTGTCGCAGTTCCCCGGGATGATGGCACGATCGGGCGGGCGGGGGATGCGCATGTTCATGCGCGATCCGCAGGGGCTGGTCTGCGCGCCAACCGTCTGGGTCGACGGGGCGCCGTACCTCCCCGCCGCGGAAGCCGAGGGCGTCGTGGACATCGACCTGCTCGCCGACATCACCAACATCGCCGGTATCGAGATCTATCGCCGCGTGAATCAGGCACCGCCGCAGTTTGCCGGCACCACGCGCAGCGCGTGCGGCGTCATCGTCATCTGGCGCAAGGGGAGCTGAGCGGCGGCTCCAATCGCTCCCCGCGAGCAGAGGGCGAGTGGTGGGATGGGGCGACCGATTCCGCGCTCACGCCTCGTCACCCGCCCCTTGCCGTTCAGTGTGCGCGTGAGCAGCGTGCCCGTCGACACGATCCGCAGGCACGTCGCCTGTCGCGCCTCCCAGCGGCTGCTGGCCTTTTCGTTCGGGATTCACATTATGTCGCCGACGTGGCATTTTCCAACGACCCTGTCGAACGCGCTCGTGGTGGCGAGCGCTTCATCGGTCGCGCGCGTGGGGACCGCCCACGCGGGGCGCGCGCGCGCCGCCGTGACGCCGGCCCGGGGGGCGGATGCGGGGATGCGTGCCATGGCGCTGGTCACGGGGACGGTCTACGACTCCCTGTCCGAGGGGCCGCTGGTGGGAGCCGACGTGCAGCTGCTGCGCCAGGGAGCGCCGGCGCGTGTGTACGACGCGCGCACCGACTCGGCCGGACGTTTCACCATCGCCGATGTCGACGGCGGCACGTATGTCGCGGGCTTCTTCCACCCCCGCATCGATTCGCTCGGCATCGAGGTGCCCACGCAGCGCATCACCCTTGCTCCCGCCGGCCGCGCGGAGTTGCAGCTGGCCACGCCGTCGCGCGCCACGCTGCTTGCGGCCGTCTGTCCCGACACGGCACGTCGAGAGGATGCGACGCTCCTGATGGGGATGGTGCGCAGTGCGTCGAGCGGCGCCCCCCTGACCGGCGCAACCGTCTCCGTGCAGTGGGGTGGGCTGGCCCTGGGCGACAGCGGCGGTCTGTCGATGGTGCGTCAGGGGGTGGTGAGCCCCGCATCGCCGGAGGGACGCTTCGCCGTGTGCAACGTGCCGGCCGACGCGGGCGTGACGCTGCGCGCGGCGGTGGGGCCGGACACCAGCGGGAGCATCGTCCTCACCTTTCCCCCGCTGGGCATCATGTCGCACGACATCTACGTCGCCCCGTTGCGCAGCAACGAGGCGGAAGCGTCGGCTCGTCTCGCGGGGCGCGTGACCGGGCGCGTCGGCACGCCGATCGTGGGGGCACGCGTGACACTCGTCGGCTGGGAATCGGCGGCACGTACCGATTCCAGCGGACGCTTTCTCTTCGCGCAGGTGCCAGGCGGCTCCACCACGCTCGACGTGCGCGCGCCGGGAATCGAGCCGGTGCGCATGCCCGTTTCGCTCCGCACCGGCGCGCAGGCCAGGAACGAAGTCACCATCGTCGCCACGCCTGCCGCGCAGACGTTGGCCCCGGTCACCGTGGTGGACCGCCGAAGCGAGGTCCTGATCCGGAGCGGGTTCGAGCAGCGTCGCCAGGTTGGCATGGGACGGTTTGTGGACGAGGCAATGCTGAGCAAGATGCCGATGATCAGCACGACATCGGTGCTCGCCCAGTATCCGGGGATGATCACCCGCCAGGGAGCGCGCGGCACGCGGCTGTTCATGCGAGACCAGACCGGTCGGGTCTGCTCGCCGACGGTGTGGGTGGACGGCGCGCAGTACCGCGCCGGCGCGGAACACGAGGGCGAGGGCGCGGTCGATATCGACCTCTTGGCCGATCCGACTCGTATTGCCGGCATCGAGATCTACCGCCGCATGAACCAGGCGCCGCTGCAGTTCGCGGGGACCACGCAATCGGGGTGCGGGGTGATCGTGATCTGGCGCAAGGAGCGGTAGAATACGGTCTTCTCGTCTTCCCCTCCCGTCTTCTGCTCTCCTTTCAATCCGTCACGATCGCCTTCGGCGGCCCGCCGGTCCTGGACGGCGCGTCATTCTCCATCGAGCGCGGCGACCGGCTGGCGCTGGTGGGACGCAACGGCGCAGGCAAGAGTACGCTGATGAAGCTGCTGGACGGCAGCATTGCGCCTGACGGCGGCGAGGTCGTGCGACAGGGGGGCGTGACGGTGGCCCGGCTGGAACAGGAGATCCCCGCGGGGGTGACCGGAACGATCTTCGACGTGGTGGCGGCCGGGCTGGGGGAGAAAGGACAGCTGCTGGCACGCTACCACGAGGCGTCGGTGGCCGTGGGCAGCGACGCCAGCGACGCCAACCTCAAGGCGCTCGACCGCCTGCACCACGCGCTGGATGCCGCCGACGCGTGGCGCCTGCACACGCGCGTGGAGACGGTGCTCGATCACCTCAAGCTGGATCCCGATCTCCCGTTCGGCGCCGCCAGCGGCGGGCGCAAGCGGCAGGCGCTGCTGGCCCGCGCCCTGGTGCGCGAGCCCGACGTCCTCCTGCTCGACGAACCGACCAACCACCTCGACATCGACGCCATCGAGTGGATGGAGCGCTACCTGCTGGAGCAGGGAATGACGCTCCTCTTCGTCACCCACGATCGTGCCTTCCTGCGACGCCTGGCCACGCGCATCCTGGAGCTCGATCGCGGCAAGCTCGCCGACTGGGGGAGCGACTACGACACGTATCTCGTGCGCAAGGACGAGGCGCTCTCGGCCGAGCAGAAGTCGTGGGACGAGTTCGACCGGAAGCTGGCCATCGAGGAAACGTGGATCCGCACCGGCATCCAGGCCCGACGCACGCGCAACGAGGGACGGGTGCGCGCCCTGGAGGCGATGCGCGTGGAGCGCCGCGCCCGGCGTGAGCGCACGGGGATGGTGAGCCTCTCGGCGCAGGAAGCGGAACGGTCCGGCCGACTGGTCTTCGAAGCGCGCGACCTCTCGTTTGCGCACGGCGACCGCCGCATCGTGCGCGCGCTCTCCACCAGCATCATGCGTGGCGACAGGGTGGGACTCATCGGTCCCAATGGTTCGGGAAAGACCACGCTGCTGCGGCTGCTGCTGGGCGAGATTGCACCTGACGGCGGCACCGTGCGGCACGGCACCGGGTTGCGGGTCGCCTACTTCGACCAGTTGCGCGACGCCCTCGATCCCCAGCGAACGGTCTTCGACGCCATCGCCGACGGCGCGGAGTGGGTGCAGCTGCCGAGCGGGCGCCAGCACGTGCACGGCTACCTGCAGGACTTCCTCTTCACTCCCGACCGGGCGCGCACGCCGGTACGCGCGCTGTCGGGTGGCGAACGCAACCGGTTGCTGCTGGCGCGCCTCCTCACGCGCACCTTCAACGTCCTCGCACTCGACGAGCCCACCAACGACCTCGACATCGAGACGCTGGAGCTGCTCGAGCAACTCCTGCTCGAGTTCAGCGGAACGCTCCTGGTGGTGAGCCACGACCGCGCGTTCCTCGACAACGTCGTGACGAGCACGCTGGTGATGGAGGGCGACGGACGGGTGGGGGAATACGCGGGCGGCTACAGCGACTGGGTGCGCCAGCGGCCAGCACCCGCTGCAACCAGCGCTGCTGCGACGACCACTTCGTCGAAGGGGCGCGGGGCAGCGGCGTCCACCTCGGCGGGGTCGAGTACCACCAACACCGCAGCGACGACTCGCCGCCCCGACAAGCCGCGCAAACTCTCCTTTCGCGAGCAGCGCGAACTCGAGGGGCTCCCCGATCGCATCGATGCACTGGAACGTGAGAAGGAAGCGCTCTACGCACGCCTCGCCGACCCGGGCTTCGTGCGGGACGGTGTCGCCGTGAGCGCCGCCAAGATGCGGCTGTCGTCGCTCGACGAGGAGGCGACGGCGGCGATGGCCCGATGGGAGGAACTCGAGCGCGTAGCGTCGGGCAGTTAGTACTGCGCCAAGCGGCGCCAAGCGGCGCCAAGCGGCCGTCCTGACGAGTGATCGTTCGGCCGGTTGGCGCCGGGCAGGTTCCCGTCCGGGCTATCCGCCGTTGCGTCCCTTCTTCCAGGCGTCGTAGCGCAGCCGCAGCGTCTTCACAGGATTCGGGTCCTCGCTCTCCAGCGTGTTCGCGTCGGTCACGTCCAGGTACAGCGCGTAGTTCCCGTCGTTGAACGACGCACCGCTGGATGACGTCGAGTCGGCCGCCACGAGATAGGCGACGTAGGCCGTGCGCGTGGTGCACGGCGCGACGGTTCGGGGCATCGGTTGCGACTGGCAGCTGCAACGACGGTCGCCGCCCGCTGCGTCGGCCGCTTCCATGGCCGCGACCACGCGATCTTCCAGCGTTCCATTCGTCGCCTCGAATGCGCGCACGGCGTTCTGCACCACGGCGTTGGAGGCCAGGATGTTCCCCTGAATGGCGTAGTACACCTCGGTGCCGCTCACCTGCCCCTGCACGGCGAGCGAGGCTGCCCCATTGCGCGCCCCCGAGAAGCCGGCAAAGCGCCCCTGCATGTCGACAATGCCGAACTGCCGCTGCTGGATGAGCGTGTCGGCCATGAGCATGGCCAGGATCACCGACGGGTGCGTTCCTTTCCGCAGTTCGGCGTGGATGAACGCCTGATTGGCGCGCGTGCGGTCGACCCCGGCTTGCGCGGCCGCCACGCCGAAGCCCGGCGCGATGATCGCCTGCACGTCCATGAGCCCCTTGGCGGGGAAGCGGGCGAACGCCCCTTGCGCCACGCACGTCGCCGAGGAGACGACCATGCGTCCGGTCGCTCGATCGATCGCGATGACGGACCAGGTGGCGTGCGCGACGCGGGGTGCCGCAGCCGCCACGACGAGGACCGCCAGCAGTAGACGTGCCGAGGGAAGAACGCGACGGAGTGAGGCGAAGGGATGCATGCGATGGAGCGGTGGGAGTCGACGAGCGCGGGGTGTGCCGGCGCCGACTATCGCTCGATCACGCGCCGCGGGCAAGCCGCCGCACCTGCCCGTCTTCTCGTCTTCTCGTCTTCTGCCGTTCAAAGCCCCTGCGAGAAGTCCAGCACCCACCGCCACGAGGCCTTGCGATCCACCGCACGCGTCATCCCCAACCCGATTGCCCCCCCAAAGATCCGGAGCCCCAGCGTCACGGAGGTGCGCAGGCCATCGGTGGGCTGCGAGATGGCGCCGGGGATTTCTTCGGCGCTCCCCGCATCGGGAAGGCTGGCCGGCCCCAGCTCCAGCATCGCCCGTCGCCCGCCCTCGCCACGCACTTGCGCCCACCCGCTGTGCACGGCGGCAGCGAGAGCCGGGCTAAGCGGCGGCAGGAACCAGCGCCGCACGCGAATGGGTGACTCCTGGATGCCCAGCCGGTACATCACCAAGGCACGCGCCATCGCCGCGTCGGTGCCGGCAAACTCCTTGTAGTCGTAACCCGGAAAGGCCTGCGTGCGCCCCAGCTCGAACAGCTGCTGCGGTGGCGGGTCGCGCCCCACCAGCGTCCCGGCGTCGCCGCGTGCCGCGACGGTGAACGGCCCGGCATTGCGCCTGCCCATCAGCCGCCCCTCCAGCCGCACATACGCCAGGTCGCCGCGCGCCATCTCGGCGCTCAGCAGGCCACCCATGCCCGTGCGCACGAAATCCGCACTCACGTCGGGGTGCCAGTCGAGCGCGGCCCAGCTGCGCCAGTACGTCCCCTCCCGCACGCCGCGATTCTCGCGAAAGTTGGAGTCGCTGGGAAAGAGGCCGCGCGTCAGGTGGCGCTGCACCATACCATCGCGTGCCGGACCCGTCTCCAGCCGCAACATCGCCCCACGCCCCTTGCCCAACTGTCGCCAGACGCCCACGGCACCCAGGCGCCGATCCACGTAGTCGTAGTTGTCGGTGCCGAAGAGCGCGCCCAGCGTGGCGCCGCTGTCGAAGACGTTGCGAAAGTCATTCGTCGGGTCCAGCGTGCGCCCCGCCCGCGCCACCCACGTCACCCGGCCACGACGCCACTCGGCGCCCACCCGGCCTCGCGCGGCATCTTCGCTCCACGCCCATCCCGCGTTGACGCGCAGCGTAAGGCCCGGCGCGGCGTCGCGCAGGCGGTACTCCGCGCCGAAGCCGGTGTAGAGCCCTTCCACGCGGTTCACGTGCACGGCATCCATTGCGCGCTGCACTCGCCAGGCAAAGCGCGGCGGGCCCGTGGGGCGCCAGGCATCGGGGGCGATGTCGTTGAAGTCGTCGCTGTGCACCGCGCTCGACGCCTCGCCCAGCTCGCTGCGCCACCCGCTTGCGCGTCCCAGTGAGTCACCCGGCGCGATGTGCAGGGGATGCGGCTTCCAGACAAGCGTGTCGCTCGACGCCAGCACGGCAGAGTCGGCGCCGAGGTCGCCCGGCGCGTTGATGCGATGCGCGCGAAAGCGCGTCACGATGCGAAAGACCGACCGCGAATCGGTGGCCGAGGTGAGCGCGGCGTGCGCCTCGAACCGCTGGTAGGTCGGCAGCCAGTAGCGCCCCTCGATCTCGCCGTTCTCGAGTTCCAGGAAGGCCACCGCCTCGAACCCCCCCGCCGTGAGCAGGCGCGCCAGCCGCGAGGGAGGGGGTCCCTTGCGCACGAACGAACCACGCATGCGCACCAGTACATGGCGCGAGACGTCCAGGTCCAGCTCGCCGCGGAAGGCGACGGTGCTGTCCGGAGCGTCGTCACGCGGCTCGGCCATGATCCGCACGATGGGAATCTCGCGCCCATCCACGCGAAGGGTCACGACCGTGTCGCCGCCCGTGAACCGGTAGACGCGCTCGCGATCCTCCGCGAGCGGATGCACCGCCACCAGGCGCTGCGCCCGACGCCCGCTTCGCCGCTGCGTCGTGTCGCGACCGAAGAGCAGGGTGATCCGGTTTCCGTAGAGCGCCGGGACGGTCCACGCCTGTCGAAAGAAGGAGATGCTCGCGAACTGGAGGCCGATGGACTGCGCCCGATACCCCACCACACGCTGCTCGAAGGCGCCCGTCCGGTCCCAGCGCACCTCGTTCTGCGTCTGCTCCACCGACACCACCCCCTCCTGCCCCTCGCTGCGACGGGCGACGATGGCGATTTCGCTCTCCGCGCTGGCGCGGTAGCTCAGCAGTGATGCCGGAACGCGCCGGTTCAGCCGCGAGGCATCTTCCACCAGCGTGCGGACCGCCGACGACGAGTAGAGCGAGTCGGCCTTGGCGCGCGATGGGACGGCCGGCGCTGCGAGCTGGGCCGCGAGGACGAGTGAGAGCATGCGTATCGGTAAGGTGGCGGAACTCCGCGGCTCCGATACGGCGGCGGACTCCCTGAGGTTCCGCCACCAGCCTCCGCGGTCAATCTTCAGGGCATCGGCTTCGACCGCCCGCAGGCGATGGCCCGAAGTCCCGCACGCCTACAGACCGTCCCCCCCCGCCATGCCTACCATGTGCACCCTCCACTCCACGCGGCCCCTCCGTCACGCGGCACCGTCACCCGTCGCCGCGCATCGCGGAGTCGCGGCAGCTGGTGTGGGCTTGTCGAAACCACGGCTCGGTCTGGTGCGCGCCGCGTCATTGGTCCTGCTCAGCCTGACGCCTCTTACAGCGGGCGCCCAGTCGCTGCACGCGCTGCTGGACCGGAAGGCGCTGGAGATCAACGACAAGGTGGTCGCGTGGCGGCGCGACATCCACCAGCATCCCGAGCTGTCGTACCAGGAGGTGCGCACCGCCAGGCTCGTGGCCGATCACCTCAAGTCGCTGGGACTCGAGGTGCAGACCGGGGTGGGCGGACATGGCGTGGTGGGGGTGCTGCGCGGCGGAAAGCCGGGGCCGGTGGTGGCGCTGCGCGCCGACATGGATGCGCTCCCCGTGACCGAACTGGTCGACCTCCCGTTCAAGAGCACCGTGCGCGCGGTGTACAACGGGCAGGAGACGGGGGTGATGCACGCCTGCGGTCATGACAACCACGTGGCGATCCTCATGGGCACTGCCGAGGTGCTCGCGAGCCTCAAGGCGCAATTGCCGGGGACGGTGAAGTTCATCTTCCAGCCCGCCGAGGAGGCGCCGCCCAAGGGCGGGGCGCTCCCGATGATCGAGGCCGGGGTGCTGGAGAACCCCAGGGTCGACGCCATCTTCGGCCTGCACGTGGGGCCCGGGCCGCTGGGTAGCGTGGGGTGGCGCGGCGGCGCCACCGCAGCGGCGGCCGACCAGTTTCGCATTGTCGTCCGCGGCAAGCAGACGCACGGTGCGTATCCCGCCGCTGGGGTCGATCCCATCGTCGTCGGCTCGCAGATCGTGCTGGGGCTGCAGACCATCATCAGCCGCCAGTCGGACCTCACCACCGCGCCGGCGATCCTCACCGTCGGGGCGTTCCACGCCGGGCTTCGCGAGAACATCATCCCCGACAGCGCCTGGATGATCGGGACGATTCGCACGCTCGACCCGCGCATGCGCACCGACATCCACGCGCGCCTCAAGCGCACCGCCGAGTCCATTGCGCAGAGCGCAGGCGCCACGGCGGAGGTGCACGTGGAGTTGGGGTATCCCGTGACGATGAACACGGCGCCGCTGGCCCAGCGCATGGTGCCGTCGTTGCAGCGCGTGGTTGGGGCGGAGCTGGTGCGCGAGTCGTCGCCCGGCACGGCGGGCGAGGATTTCTCCCGCTACCTGGAGAAGGTCCCGGGCTTCTTCTTCGGCCTGGGCGTGTCACCGAGGGACCGCGACCCGCGTACGCTGGCACCAAACCACTCGCCGCTCTTCTTTGCCGACGAGGCGGCGTTGCCCATCGGGGTGCGGCTCATGTCGAGCGTGGCAGTGGACTACCTGGTGGCCGGCAACCGCGTGCAGCCGTAGCGGCGGCCGGGAGTCGGTCAACCGAGCGAGCTGGCGAACGAGCTGGCGAGCGAGCTGACGAACGAGCTGGCGAGCGAGCTGACGAACGAGCTGGCGAACGGAGGACACGATGGACGATGCGGTGCTGGCGCGCGCGCCGGCGCTGGCGGCGCGATACGCGATCGAGCGTGAGCTCGGGCGCGGCGGCATGGCGCGCGTCTACCTGGCGGTGGAGCGCAAGCACGGCCGGCACGTGGCGGTCAAGGTGTTGCACCCGACGGTGGCCGCCTCCCTCGGCCCCGATCGATTCCTGCGCGAGATCGGGATCATCGCGCACCTCACCCATCCGCACGTCGTCCCGCTCATCGACTCGGGCGAGGCCGATGGACTCCTGTACTACGTCACGCCGTACCTGCGCGGCGGTTCGCTGCGCGAGCGCCTGCAGCGCGAACCGCGACTGTCCGTGGCCGATGCCGTGCGCATTGCGCAGGAGGTGGCCTCCGCGCTGGACCACGCGCATCGCGCCGGCTTCGTGCACCGGGACGTGAAGCCGGAAAACATCCTCTTCGCCGATGGCATGGCGCTCCTCGCCGACTTCGGCGTGGCGCGCATCTCCGAGTCGCAGCCCGCCGGCGGCGCCGGCGGCGGCACTGACGCACGCGAGACGGCCCACGACTCGCTGGTCACCACCGAAGGGATGGCGTTGGGCACTCCCGCGTACATGAGTCCCGAGCAGGCGGCGGGCGACCGCGCCATCGACGCCGCCAGCGACATCTACAGCCTGGGGTGCGTGGTCTTCGAGATGCTCGCCGGCGAGCCGCCCTTCGCCGGATCCACCCCCCAGCGCGTCATGGCGCGCCACGTCACCGAGCGTCCGCGCGCCCTGCGCACCCTGCGCCCCGAGCTTCCGGTCGCGGTGGAGGGCGCCGTTGCCCGCGCCCTGCAGAAGGAGCGTACGCACCGCTTCGCGTCGGCGGGGCTCTTCGTGGGGGCGCTGGCAGAAGGCGGCGCTGTCGTTGCAGGTGGCGGCAGTTCCGTCGCTCGCCGCGCCACCCAGAGCATTGCCGTTCTCCCCTTCGTGAATGCGAGCGCCAGCGCCGAGAACGAGTACCTGGTCGACGGCATCACGGACGAGTTGATCAACGCCCTCTCCCTGGTCGACTCCCTGCGTGTCGCATCCCGCACGTCCGTCTTCGCGCTCAAGGGGCGCGCGCTCGACGTGCGCGCCATCGGGGCCCTGCTGGGGGTGGCGGTGGTGCTCGAGGGGAGCGTGCGCCGGCAGGGCGAGCGGTTGCGCGTGACGGCGCAGCTCACCGCCACCGACGACGGGCGCCTGCTCTGGTCGCAGCGCTACGACCGCGAGCTGCAAGACGTCTTCGCCGTGCAGGACGAGCTGGCGCGCACCATCGTGACCACGCTGCGCTCCAACTGGCTCACCGACTTCGGGGAACCCGCGCCCCGGCGCGGTACGGCCAACGTGGCGGCCTACTCCCACTACCTGCACGGCCGGTGGGCGCTGAACCAGCGTACCGATGCCGCCACCCACGACGCCATCACGCACTTCGAGCGCGCCATTGCCGAGGACCCCGGCTACGCGCTGGCCTACACCGGACTTGCCGACGCCTACGCGCTGCACGTCGACTATCGGAGCGTCCCGTCCAGCGTGGGGCTGGAGCGCGCCGTGCACTACGCCCGCGAGGCGTTGCGGCTGGACGAAGGGCTGGCCGAGGCGCACACCTCGCTGGCGTGGGCGCTCTTCATCTACTTCTGGGAGTGGGAGGCGGCCGGGCGCGAGTTTCGTCGCGCCCTGGAGCTCGACCCGCGCTACCCCACCGCGCACCAGTGGTATGCCTTCTACCTCATGGCGCTCGGTCGCGTGGAGGAGGCGCTCATCGAGGGGCACACCGCGCAGGAACTCGACCCGGCCTCGGTGAGCATTCGCCGCACGGTGGGTTGGCTCTACTACTACGCCCGCCGCTACGATCGCGCCGAGCACCACCTGGCGCGCGCCATCGAGATGAACCCCACGTCGGAGGAGAACTTCCGCATCCTGGGGCTGGTGCAGGTGATGGCGGGGCGGGTGAACGAGGGCGTGGCCACGCTGCGCGAGGCGACGACCATGGCCGGCACCGGCACGCTCACCACCGGGACGCTCGCCTATGCGCTGGATCGCGCGGGCCGTCGCGACGAGGCCGAATCGGTGCGCTGCGCGCTGGAGGCGCGCCACGACGCGGAGTACGTCTCCGCCACCTCCATCGCCACCGCCTACCTCGCGTCGGGCGACACCGAGCGCGCCATGGACTGGCTGGAGCGCGCGCACGCCGAGCGCCGCGGGTGGGTGGCGTACCTCAACGTGAACCCCATCCTTGATCCCTTGCGCGGCATTTCGCGCTTCCAGGAGTTGGCGCGGGGGATGGCGCTCCCCTCCAAGTGAGGCGTCGCTCCCGTCTCCCGTGTCCCGTCTCGCGACTCAGTCCTCCGGCATCTCCCGTCGCGCCTCGCCATCCCGCTCCGCCCTCCACCACGACGCCACCACCCCGGCCGCCAGGATCAACGCCACCATCCCCAACAGCCAGAAGTTGAAGTTGGGCCCCAGGAAATCCTTGAGGAGGTCGGCCACCAGCATCTTCACCCCCACCAACCCGAGAATTGCCGCCAGCGACACCTTGAGGTAGCGGAACTTCTCGATCGCTCCCGCCAGCGCGAAGTACAGCGAGCGCAGGCCGAGGATGGCGAAGACGTTGCTCGTGAAGACCAGGAACGGATCGGTCGTGATGGCGAAGATGGCCGGGATGGAGTCGACCGCGAAGATCAGGTCGGTCGTCTCCACCAGGACCAGCGCCACCGCCAACGGCGTCAGCACCCACTTCCCCTCCTGCCGGATGGCGAAGTGCTGTTCGTGATAGGTGGGGGTGATGGGGAAGGCGCGCCGCACCTGTCGCAGCACGAAGCCCTCGCCCGGGGCCTCGCCCTCATGCTCATCCTTGGCCAGCAGCATCTTCACCGCCGTGTACACCAGGAAGGCCCCAAAGAGATAGAGGATCCAGTGATAGCGCGAGATCAGCGAGGCGCCGAGCAGGATCATCGCCCCGCGCATGATGAGCGCCCCCAGGATCCCCCAGAAGAGCACGCGATGCTGGTACTGCGGCGGCACCCGCAGGTACTGGAAGATCATCGCGATCACGAAGACGTTGTCGGCGGACAGCGACAGTTCGATCACGTACCCCGTGAAGAACTTCACCGCGGCCAGCCGCCCGTCGTTGACCATCCCGTCCAGCTTGTCCACCTGGGTGCCCAGCCCCAGCCAGTGGTTCTCGTACGCACCGTAGATCACGCCGGCAAAGCACGTCGCCAGGAAGACCACCACGCCGGTAAAGCGCAGCGCCTCCTTGATCGTGACCACGTGGGCCTTGCGGTTCAGCACGCCCAGGTCGATCGCCAGGACCAGCAGCACGAAGGCGAGGAAACCGCCCCACGCCCAGAGTTCAGGATTGATGGAAGTACCCTATGAGACAGGAGACGGGAGACGGGAGACGGGAGACGGGAGGGTGTGGCGGAGCTTAGCGTGCGTCGAGCGCTTCGGCGGCCGACAGCGCTTCTTCCCAGGTGGACATGGCCTCGGCGAGCGCGGCCCTTGATTCAGCCAGCTCGCGCGACAAGGCGGTGGCGTGCGTGTGCGCATCGGGACGGACGTACAGCGACTGGTCGGCCAGCGCCGCGTCCAGCTCCGCCACGCGCTGCTCCAGCTCGGTCACGCGCGCCTCGGCACGCTCGGCGTTGCGCCTGATGTCGCGCGCCGCGTTACGCTGTGTGGCATCGCCATCGGTGCGCTTCTTCGAGTCGGCCTTCTCCCGCGCCTTGCGCTCGGCGGCTTCGGTCGCCTCACGCGCCAGGCGGGCCGTCTCCTCGCGCTCGCGCACCTCCTCGTACTCGGCAAAGTCGCCGTCGTACGCGCGGATGCGGCCATCGCGCAGCTCCCAGACGCGCGTCACCAGCTTGCGCAGCAGCTCCCGGTCGTGGCTCACCAGCACCACCGTCCCCGCAAAGCGCTCGATGGCGTCCTCCAGCTGCTCGATCGACTCCACATCCAGGTGGTTGGTCGGCTCGTCGAAGACCAGCAGGTTCGCCTCCTCCAGCATCATCATCGCCAGCGCCACACGCGCCAGTTCGCCGCCGGAGAGCGACGACGCCGAGCGCATGACTTCGTCGCCCGAGAACTGCACCAGCCCCAGGTGCCCCTGGATCGCGCCGCGCTCCCACATGGGGCGCAGGTCGCCGATGATGTCGAAGAGCGTCTTGTCGCGCGGCACGTTGGCAAAGTCCTGCCGGTACATCGTGCCATGGATCCCGCTCCCCATCCGGATCTCGCCAGATGCAACCTGCCGCTCGCCGAACAGCGCCTTGAGCAGCGTCGACTTCCCCGTTCCGTTGGGGCCGATGAGTCCCACGACGTCGCCGCGGCGCACCCACTCGGTGAAGTCGTTCAGCAGCACGCGGTCGCCGATGGCCACCGTGGCGCGCTCGAAGACCGCCACCTGGTCGCCTCCGCGCTCGCCCGCGGGAAAGCGCACCGCCATCGCCGCCTCGTCGTCGGGAGGCGGACTAAGCCTCGGCAGCCATTCCAGCCGCTTGCGGCGCCCCTTGGCCTGCTTGGAGTTGGTGCCGGCCATGTTGCGGCGGATGTAGTCCTCTTCCCTGGCAATCGCGCGGGACTGCTTGTCGAAGGCCCGCTGTTGGGTGAGCCGCCGCTCCGCGCGCTGCCGCACGAAGTGCGCGTACCCGCCGTCGTATGGAACGGCCGATAGGTCCTCGAGGTGCAACACGTGGTCCACCACCCGGTCCAGGAAGGTGCGGTCGTGCGAGATCACCAGCACCGTCTCGCTCGTCTCGCGCAGGTACTCCTCCAGCCAGCGCGTCGTCTCCAGGTCCAGGTGGTTCGTGGGCTCGTCCAGCAGCATGACGTCCGCCGGAACCACGAGCTGCCGCGCCAGCGCCACGCGCCCGCGTTCGCCTCCACTCAGGTGCGACAGCGCCTCGTGCCTTGCCTGGTGCGGGTCAAAGCCCAGCCCCTCGAGCACCGCATCCACGCGCGATGCGTAGGCGTATCCCCCTTCGTGCTCGAAGCGCTCCAGGTCGCGGGCATACCGGTTGAGCTGCTGCTCGGTGACGCGATCTCCCGCGTGCGCCAGCTCGTCGGCCTGGCGCGCCAGGTCGGCCTCCAGGTCGATCAGCACGCGAAAGGCGTCGGCCACGGCGCCCCACACCGTAGTCGCACCGGGAAACGCGCGGTGTTGGTCCAGCACGGCGAAACGCAGCCCGGGGGTCTTGGCGATCGTCCCCGTGGTGGGGTTCTGCTCGCCGGTGAGCATCCGGAACAGCGTCGTCTTCCCCGACCCGTTCCGCCCGATCACCCCCCACTTCTCCCCCGCGCCAACCGTGAAGGTCACGTCGCGGAGAATCGTGCTCGCGCCAAACGAGACCCCAACGCCATTGAAGGAGAACTGCGTCACGCGCCCGTCTCCCGTCTCCCGTCTCCTGTCTCCCTCCTCACGACACCCACTCCTTCCACGTCGCCTCGGCCAGCCCGATGGTCAGCTTGTGCTGGCAACGCGCGAGCGGCACCCGCAGCATCAGCGGCTCGTCCGCCAGCTTTTCCAGCCAGCGGTCGTCCGAGTATCGCGCCACGCCCAACCCCAGCTCCTGGAATCGCCTGGAGTCTCGGTCGAGCAGGGCCTCGATGCCGAACTTCTGCGCAAACCGCTTCAACTCGCCCAGCGACGCCGCCCGCTCGTTCAGGTCCACGAAGTGGGTCTTCACGCGTCGCTCGGCAAAGAACCGAAGCGCCTTCCGGGTTTCGGCACTCTTCTTCGTACCGAAGATCTGCACTTCCGTCATGCGGAGGAGTCTAACAGGGCTGAGTGGCGCTCCTCCAGCCAGCGCAGCAGCGGGGAGCTGCGGGTCAGGGCCGCGGCACGGCGCAAGTCGTCTGCCGCCCCCGTCGCATCACCCGCGGCAGCCCGGAAGTGCCCGCGGACAGCGAAGTACCATCGGTAGCCCGAGGCCTGCGCCTCCCGCTCCGACTCGCCCGCCTGCAGCGCCGCCAGCGCGGCGGTGGCGCCTTGCACGTGCCCCACGGCCACGGCCCGATTCACGCGCACGACCAACGTGGGCTCCAGCGCCAGCAGCAGCTCGTAGGCGGCCAGGATCGCCGGCCAGTCCGTCTGGCTGAACTGCGCCGCCATTGCATGCCGAGAGGCGATTTCCGCCTGCAGGTGGAGCGAGGTCAGTCGTTCGCCACGGCCAGCGCGCTCCAGCTGCCGGTACGCGGCGCCAATGAGTGCCGGATCCCACGCCGATCGGTCCTGGCGATCCATCAGGACCGGCGCACCGTCGGCATCGGTGCGCGCGGGAAAGCGCGCCAGCTGGAACAGGAGCAGCGCGGCGAGTGCGCTCGCCTCCGGCGTCCCCGTCACCGCGTGGTCGGCCAGCAGGACCGCCAGTCGCGCCGCCTCCCGGCAGAGCTCAGCGCGCACCACCGCATCACCCTCGGTTGCGACGTAGCCCTCGTTGAACATGAGGTACACCACCTGCAACACGCGAGACAGGCGCGGCTCCAGCTCGTGCAGCTGGCGGGGGATCTCCACCCGCTCGCCGCTCTCGCGCAGCCGCTTCTTCGCGCGCACCAGCCGCTGCGCCATCGCCGTCTCGCTCAGCAGGAACGCCTGCCCGATCTCGCGCGCCGTGAACCCGGCCACCACCGAGAGCGTGAGCGCCACGGCCACCTCCCGCTCCAGGCGTGGCGTGCAGCAGGCAAAGAGCATCCCCAGCACGTCGTCCCCCAGCACATCCTCGCCGGGGCGCTCGTCGACCGACGCCGTGTCGGCCGGGCCGTCATCGGCGGCGGCGATCTCCTCCCCCAACCGGGTCGTCGCCCGAGCCTGCGCCCCCTCGCGACGCAGGGCGTCCATCAGCTTGCGCTGGGCCACCGTATGCAGCCACGCGGCCGGCGCGCGCGGCACTCCCTCAAACGGCCAGCGGCGCAGCGCCTCCAGCAGCGCGTCCTGCACCGCATCCTCGGCCTGCGACAGCGCCCCCAGTCCGTACCGCCGCGCCAACGACGCAGCGATCCCCCCGGCCGACCGCCGGAACAGGTGCGCCACAAGGAACGGTACCTCCCGCGCCTCCTGCGCCTCGTGCGCCTCCTGCGCCTCCTGCTCCGGTGGCGGCGATGCTTCGCTCACTCGAGGCTCACTGAGTACTCACTCGATACTCACCCGATCTCGACATTCCGGATCTCGATCCATCCGTGGCTCGCGTGCGGGCAATCGGCGGCGATCGCCTGCGCCTCGGAATCGTCGGCCGCCTCGACCACGTACAGTCCGCCCACCACGTCCTTTGCCTCCGCGTAGGGACCGTCGGTGACCGTCACCTGGCCGTCGCGCCGCCGCAGGTGCAGGCCGCCGTTGTCGCCCAGCTTCATGCCGCTGTGCATCTTCCCCGACTCGGCGAGCTTGCGCCCCCACGCGGAGTACTTCTCGATGATCGCCTGCAT
>CAZVDJ010000004.1:16470-27247 GCA_964626245.1 uncultured Gemmatimonadaceae bacterium | reverse complement strand
CGCGGCATTTCTCCCACGGCCTATCTTCCGATGCACACCGGCACGCACCGTGTCGGCGAGACGGCTGCTCCTGTTCATCGAGGAGCAGTTGTGCGTCGGCTGTTTCTGGCGACCCATTCTGACTCGCACCGCCCTATGCGCTTCCTGGCTGTTGCCTCGTGTGCGTTCCTGGCCCTTTCGGCGTGCTCGTCGGGGCGCGGCGGCGGAGCCGGTGGAGCTCCTTCACCAACGCCAGCACCCGGCGCCGCTCCCGGTGTGGCAGCTGGCGCCGGCGCAGCGGTGAGCAATCGCCGCATTCCGACGCAGCCGGATGTCGTGGCACTGTACCGCCGGCTCGGGCTACTGGCCGAGGCCGGGGAGACTCCCTTCGTGGGGGCGCTCTCCTTCCTGTCCGGGCGCACGACCGACTCCACGCTGGTCGTGCTCACGGTGTCGCTGGCCAACCGGACGCTGCGCTTCGCCCGGGAGGGCGACCGGTATCGTGCCAGCTACAACGTGGGGCTCGAGCTGCAACGCGGGTCGACGAATGTGCACCGGACCAACACGAAGGAATCGGTGCGCGTCCTGGCCTTCCGCGAGACGCAACGCACCGACGAAAGCGTCCTGTACCGGCAGATCCTGACCCTGGCACCGGGGACGTACGACCTGCGCCTGACGGTGCGCGACGACTCGGTGTCGAGGGGGAGCGCCATCGAGGCGACCATCGGCGTGCCACGGTTTGCCGACGGGACGGTCTCTTCACCCATTCCCTTCTACGAAGCAACGCCGCGCGAGACGCTCGACTCGCTTCCTCGCTTCATCGCAACGGCCCGCTCCACGACGGTCTTCGGGCGGGACACGCTGCTGCCGGTCTACGTGGAAGGCTACGGAAATGCCGCGTCATTCCCGATTCGAGTCGTGGTGCGCGGAGACGGCACCAACACGCCGCTCTGGACCGACTCGCTCACGCTGCCGCGGCGCGGCAACCTGTTCGCCGGCACCTTCAACGTGCCGCTGTCGCGACTTGGAGTCGGTGTGATGTCCATCGGCGTTGCCCGTGCGGGAAGCGCCGACACGCTCTCGGCCCCGCTCTTCGTGGCCTTTGGCGAGGACCTGCCGGCGGCGACGTTCAACGAGATGCTCGACTACCTGCGCTACTTCGTCTCGGCGGGCCGGTTGGGTGCCATGCGGAGCGCCGCGCCCGACGAACGGGCCGGGCTGTGGGCGGCCTTCCTGCGGGAGACCGACCCCATCCCGCAAACGCCGCAGCACGAGGGGCTGCGCGACTACTTCGGGCGCATCGCACAGGCCAATGCGCGCTTCCGGGAGGAAGGGTCGGCCGGTTGGCTCACGGACCGCGGGCGAGCCTTCGTGGCGCTCGGTCCACCGGATCAGGTCTTTGAGCCGAACATGAACGACTTGAACCAGCGCGGACGCACGCAGATGTGGGAGTACCGTCAGCACCGCCTTCAAGTGGTATTCGTAGACCAGACAGGTTTCGGGCGCTGGCGCATGACGCTCTCCTCGGAAACCGAGTTCGAGGCGGTCGTTCGGCGCGTACTCCCGTAGCGGACTGTGCCATTGTGGCGTCCGGTATCCACCGGGTCACGCGCGTTGGGCAGTGCGAGAGCAGTCGCAGGTCGGTGGAAACGAGTCCATATCGGGAGCTTGATCTATCCCCTTTGATACCAACGTTTTCTCTTGACAGATTGGACGGGCGGTCCTAAATAGGCCGGCGCAACCGACGGTCCCGGCCGGTCGCCGGGGTCGCCCCGATATCTCGGCAGGAGAGAACTCGTATGGCGAAAGGGAAGGTGAAGTGGTTCAATGATGCCAAGGGGTTTGGCTTCATCGAACAAGACTCCGGTGAGGACGTCTTCGTGCACTTCTCGGCGATCGAAATGGATGGGTTCAAGACGCTCGCCGAAGGGCAGCTCGTGGAATTCGAAGTCCAGAGCGGTGCCAAGGGACTGCACGCCAGCAAGGTGACACGCGCCTGACAGGGGTTGGTCGCGCCGTCGACACGAGGAGGAGAACCGCCCACCCGCTCGGTGGGCGGTTCTCGTTGGCGGCATGCCTGACCCTCGAAGCGGCCGGGCGCTAGAGTAGTGAGCCGTGTTGCCAGCGTGCCCGCCTCGTCATCCCCGCTCGCGTGACCCCTTCCGACTCGCCCGTGGCCACGGGCCCCTCGCAGCCTGGTTCCCCGACGCTCTTTCTCGTCGATGGCTATGCGCTGATCTACCGGGCCTTTTTTGCCCTGCTCTCGCGTCCCCTGACCACGGCACGCGGAGAGAACACCTCCGCGGCCTGGGGGGTGGTGAACTTCCTCCAGCGACTGCTCACCAAGCACAAGCCTGACTACATCGGCTGGATCCATGACAAGGGGCGCTCCTTCCGCCACCAGGTGTATCCCGCCTACAAGGCCACACGCGAGAAGCTGACGGAGGAGCTTCAGGCCGATTTCGACACGGGAGTAGAGCGCATTCGGCAGCTCCTGGACGCCTTCGGGGTTCCCGTGTTGTCGGTCGAGGGATACGAGGCCGATGACGTGATCGGGACGCTTGCCGCGCAGGGAGTGGGCGCCGGCGTGAACGTCGTCATCGTGTCAGGCGACAAGGACTTCCAGCAATTGGTGCGACCCGGCGTGTGGCTCCTGAACCCCGGACGAGGCGGACCGGCGTCTGTGGACGAGCAGTGGGTGGGAGAAGGGAATGCCTCGGAGCGTTTGGGCGTCGGGCCCGCGTTCGTTACCGACTACCTCGCACTCGTTGGGGATACGTCGGACAACGTTCCCGGCGTTCCGGGGATCGGTGAAAAGACCGCGCGCGAACTGGTGGAGGCGTACGGGCACCTCGAGACGATTCTCGAGCGAGCAGAGGAGGTGACGAAGAAGCGTCCCCGCGAAGCGCTGCTCGCCCATCGCGAGCAGGCGATTCTGTCGAAGGACCTGGTGACGATCCGGCAGGACGCCCCCATCACGCTGGACCTGACGTCACTCGCACGCAGCACGCCGGACAGCAACCGGCTGCGCCAGCTGTACACGGAGCTCGAGTTCACCTCGCTGCTCAAGGATGTGGAAGGGGCGGTACAGGCGGAGCGGACGCAACGGAGCGACGTCCGCTACACCGTCGTGGACACGATCGACGCGCTGGATGCGCTCGTCGCCCGGCTGCGATCCATCGGCCGCTTTGCATTCGACACCGAGACGGTTGCCGAAGCGGACAGTCCGACCAAGGTCGATCCGCTGCGCTCGACGCTGGTGTCGATCTCGATCGGTGTTGGTGGCGGGGAGGCCTTCTACCTGCCGTTTGCGCACCGCGAGTGGACACCCGCGCAGGCATCGCTGGGACTTGGGGGGGACGGGGAGACCAGCGGGGCGCGCGGTCCGGCTGGGGACAGCATCGCGGCCAAGGCGCTCGCGAAGGAGCGTCCGCCCGTGCGCAACCTGCCTGCGCTGGGAAGCGACGAGGTGAGCGGGCTGCGGGCGGTGCTGGAAGACGCGTCCATCGGGAAGACGGGGCAGAACTGCAAGTTCGACGTGCTGGTCCTGCGCGGTGCCGGCGTGATGGTGCGTGGTGTGGAGTTCGACACCATGCTCGCCAGCTATGTGCTGGACCCGGGACGTCGCTCGCACTCGCTCGACGTGCTGGCCTCGGAGTTCCTGGACCACACGATGATCTCGTACGAGGCGCTGTGCGGCAAGGGAAAGCAGGAACTCCCCTTCGATGTCGTTCCCATCGCCGCCGCGTGCGAGTACTCGTGCGAGGATGCGGACATGACGTGGCGCCTGCGCGAGCACTTCGAGCCGCAGCTGGCCGAGAGCGGGATGTCGGCGCTCTTCCGCGAGATCGAGATGCCGCTGGTGGAGGTGCTGGCGGAGATGGAGTGGACCGGCGTCTCGATCGACGTGGCGTGGTTCCGGTCACTGAAGGAACGCTTCCAGCGTGAGCGCGAACGGGTGGAAGCGGAGATCTACGCCGAGGCGGGTGAGCGCTTCAACATCAACTCCAACCCGCAGCTGCGCACCATCCTGTTCGAGCGCTTGCAGCTGCCGGTGAAGAAGAAGACGGCCACCGGCGCCTCCACGGATGCGAGCGTGCTGCAGGAACTGGCCGATGAGGGGCACACCCTGCCGACGCTCCTGATGGAGTACCGTGAGCTGGCCAAGCTCGAGTCGACCTACCTGGACACGCTGCCGGCGCTGGTGCACCCGCGAGACCACCGGCTGCACACGTCGTTCAACCAGACCGTCGCGGCAACAGGGCGACTGTCGTCCAGCGACCCCAACCTGCAGAACATCCCCATCCGGCGGGAACTGGGGCGCGACATCCGGCGAGGCTTCGTTCCCCGCGCCGGGTGGAAATTCCTGGGCGCCGACTACTCGCAGATCGAGCTGCGCCTGCTCGCGCACCTGTCGCACGATGCCGCGTTCGTGCAGGCCTTCCAGTCCGGGGGCGACATTCATCGCGAGACGGCGGCGATCATCTTCGGCGTGCCGCTGGAGACGGTGACCTCGGAGATGCGCGCCCGCGCCAAGACCATCAACTTCGCGACGATCTACGGCCAGGGGGCGCACGCGCTTTCGCGCCAGCTCAAGATCTCCAACGCCGAGGCCAAGGCATTCATCGCCACCTACTTCGAGCGGTTTGCCGGGGTGCGCGGCTACCTGGACTCGATGGTGGAGACCGCGCGCACGCGCGGCTACGTGGAGACCATCTTCCATCGGCGCCGCTACATACCCGAGCTCAAGGATCGGAACTTCAACATCCGGGCGTTTGGGGAGCGGGTGGCCACGAATGCCCCCATCCAGGGATCAGCCGCCGACCTGATCAAGATTGCCATGATCCGGATTCACCACGCGCTGACGTCGGCCGGGATGGAGGGCCGAATGCTGCTGCAGGTGCACGACGAACTGGTCTTCGAGTGCCCACCCGACGAGCTGGATGCCCTTGCCGCTCTGGTGCGGCGGGAGATGGAGGGGGCGGCGGCGCTGGACGTTCCCCTGGTGGTGGAGGTGGGGATCGGCGCCAACTGGCTCGATACCAAGTAGCTCCAGCGCCTGCCCCCCATCCGTTGCACAGTGCATGGAACGGGGCGAATCGACGGACACCAGCGAGCTGTGCGTTACCTCACACCGGGTTGTTAAGTCCTTATGCAACAACCCGTTGATGGATGAGCTGGGCAACGGCCCCGGCATTGCCTTCTCTACGGGCAGTCCAGCTCCCGTTCGCGGGGCATTCCGAGTCGATCGCACGCCAACCAGGTGCGCCCATGCGCCAGCCACGTAGCGGCTTCACCCTCATCGAGCTCCTGATCGTCGTCGTGATCATTGGGGTGCTTGCGGCCATCGCCATCCCCAAGTTCCAGAACACGAAGGGGAAGGCCAACCTGGCTGCGCTCAAGTCCGACCTGCGCAACCTCGCGACGGCCGAGGAGGCGTACTTCTACCAGAACGGGACGTACACCTCCAACCTGAGCGCGCTCAACATGCAGCCGTCGCCAGGGGTGACCTTCACCTTCGGAACGGTGAACGGTGGCGGCTGGGGCGCCTCGGTCACCCACCCGCAGGCCTACCCGATCCAGTGCGCCCTGTTCATGGGTGGGGTGAGCGCGGTCGCGCCGGCGACGGTCGAGGGGGTCATCAACTGCCAGTAGGGTCCCAAGCAGGATCCTTCCGGCAGGCTCCCTCGGGCAGGATCCCGGTCGGCGGGCAGTCGACTATTCTTGCAGGCGATGTCCGATGACGCCGAGGACTATCTCGTCTACGTCGAGTTCGAACGCCGCCGCGAGGGGATGATCCACGCCATGGACGGCGGCCTCTGGCTGCACCGTCACGTGTGGAAAGGGCGGGCGATGGCGCACCTCGTCTCCACCGACCGCGAGCGGTTGATGGCGTATGGACGCGCAGTTGGCCTGGGTGAGGAGCGACTGCAGTTCAAGCCACTCAAGGACCCCCGCACCGAGGAACGCCGAGAGGCGTGGCACTGGGACCTGCTCGGTCGCTTCCTCCCGCCACGCGCTGGCGAGGATTCCGCTGACTCGGGACCGGAGTTCGAGCGCCCGACCGACTAGGCGGTCTCCTGTGGGTCGCGGCCAGTCGCCGGGGAATCGGCAAGGCGCAACCCTCGTTCGGCATCCCGCGCCATCTGGCGCCCTGCGCCCACGTCGACGCGCGTGAGGATGAACGCGCCAACACCGAAGAAGACGATGACGCCCAGGATGGCGTTGCGGCTGCTGCCGGTGGTGGCGATGGTGAGCGAGAAGAGGAGCGGTCCGAAGATCGAGGCGAACTTCTCGAAGACGGAGTAGAAGCCGAAGAACTCCCCCGACTTGTGCGCCGGGATGAGTGACGCGAACAGGGAGCGCGAGAGCGCCTGCGTTCCTCCCTGCACCATGCCCACCAGGACGGCGAGCAGATAGAAGTCGCGCGCCGACTTCATGAAGTAGCCGATGACGCTGATGGCGGTGTACGCCAGGAGCCCGAGGAAGATCGCGCGCTTGGGACCGATGCGGCCGGCGAGCATCCCGAAGAGGAAGGCGAACGGGATCCCGACGAACTGCACGATGAGCACGGCAACGGTGAGCGCACTGGACGGGATGCCGATCTCGGTGCCGTACGCCGTGGCCATCCGGATGATGGTCTGGATGCCGTCGTTGTAGACCAGGAAGGCGAGCAGCATGAGGAACGCGTGCTTGAAGGTGCGCAGCTCGCGCACGGTCTCGCCCAGCCGCTGGAAGGGCGTCACCAGGAGGTTGAGTCCGCGTCCGGGTTCGTCGGGCTCGAGCGTGCGCGCGGGTTCTCGCACCTTGAAGAAGAGGGGGAGCGAGAACAGCAGCCACCAGACGGCGACCGAGAGGAAGGCGAGACGCGCGGGAAGCGTGGCCTGTTCCTCAGGCAGCCCATCACCCGACGGCAAGCCGAACGTGGCCGGGGCGAGGATCCAGGCGATGTTGAGGGCCAGCAGCACGCCGCCGCCCACATAGCCAAAGGCATAGCCCGCACTCGAGACGCGATCGATCTCGTCCGCGCGGCACAGGTGGGGGAGGAGCGCCTCGTAGAACACCAGGCTCGCGGTAGCGCCGATGGTGGCGATGACGTAGAGCCACGACGCCAGGACCCACTCACCACGACCCACGAAGAACATCCCCGCACACGCCAGCACCCCCAGCATCATGAACGCCGCGAGCATGCGCTTCTTGGCGGCGGCGACGTCGGAGATGGCCCCAAGGATGGGTGACGCGATCGCCACGATGATGGCGGCGATGACATTGGCGTTGGCCCACGCCTGTGTCGCCTTGCTCCCCTCGAGCGTGGAGGCGGCGACGCTGACGAAGTAGATCTGGAAGACGGCGACCTGTATGGTCGTCTGGAAGGACGAGACCGCCCAGTCGTACATGGCCCACGCCCGAAGGTCGGGACGATGCAACCCCACGCGTGCGAGCCAGGGAGAAGGGCGCGTGGTCATGCAGTTCCCGGAGGACACCATGCGCGACGGCGCACGGCGAATGGCGGGAGCCAACTGGCGGCCGGATCGTCAGGCAGCATCGGGAGGTGTGGGGCGTGGGACGGCGCGCCGCGCTTGGTTGACGCCATGGCCGCCACGCGCAGATTTCGCGCAATGAGCCGCCGAACCGCGCGAGGACTGGTGCTCGGGATGCTGCTGGCGGGCGCGCTCGGGTGCGACAAGCCTGCGCCACCGCCCGGCAACGATACGTCCACCGTGTCGTCGCCGCCACTTCCCGTTCCACCGGCTCCCGTGCCCGTGGGCGAGGCGGCGTGGGATTCGCTCGCGGGGCCGGTCTTCCTGACCATCGGCCCGAACGCGAGCACCGCGAACATCATCTTTCCGTCACTCGCGGCGGACGCCGAGGTGGAGGCCTCGCGCCTGGACGCCACCCCGTACGCGGGGCGCGGCTTTGACCTGCTGGGGAACGGCCAGCTCTTCGGGAGTGCGACGCTCAGCGCCATCGTGCCCACGGAGGCGCCCGAGGAGTGCTCCGGCTGGCCGCTGGTGCAGCTGACGGGAGTGCCGGGCGACACCTCGGCGCGTTCGTGGGCGGTGGCCTTCGAGCGTGGCCGGGTGCAGCCGGTTGCCTACGACTCCCTGTCGGCGTTGACCGGGACCGACTCGTCGCGGCTGGCCATGGAAGTATCGCGCGTGGCCATTCGCGTGCCGGGGGACACGGTGTCCGCCATGCTCGGCCTCCCCTACCAGGTACGGCGCGCCTACCGGTTTGCCATCGCCCCGGGTGTGGATGGCGTGGTGGCCGAGGTGGTGCGCACGCTGAATCAGGAGGCCAACCCGCAGCAGGAACACCTCCTGCTCGTGGCCGAGCGTGACAGCACCACGCGCGGCGGCTACGACATTGCCTATTCCGAACGTGCAACCGGCGGCGAGGAGACGCTCGAGTCGAGCGAACTGCTGACGATCGCGCGCCTCGCGCCCACGCGCGACGTGGTGGTCGTGCTGGCGCGCTACGTGGGCGACGGCGTGATCTACGCCTGGCTGGAGCGCACGGGCAGCCGCCGCTGGCGGCTGCGCTGGAGCAGCCCGTACGCGGGCTGCTGACAACCGCTAGGTCGCTGGCGCGCCCCCTGGCTCCGCGGCGGCCAGCGACGGCGCGACCGCGCCGGTGGGAGCCAGCGACTGACCCTCGGCCGCCCGGAGCGTGAGGATCACCACTTCAGGAGGGGCGCCGATGCGCACGGGTACCTGGCACCCCACGCCGCGCGAGACGAACAACGGCGCCCAGGGATTCGGGACCCATCCTGCCGGATGAGTACGCGTGCAGACCTCGGAGCGCGTGACGAGTGCGCCGATCCCTGGCAGTACCACCTGGCCGCCGTGCGTGTGGCCCGAGACGACGAGCCGCACGCTGGGTGCGCGGCAGTGCCTGACTCCGTCCGGATGGTGGGACAGGACCAGCGTCGGCGTATCACCAGCCAGCAGCGCCGCCACCTGCGCCGGATCCACCTCGCCTTCCTCCACGTCGTCCAGCCCAACGATGCGCAGCGAACCCCGCGGTGACGCCAGCACCATCGCCTCGTTGCGCAGGACACGCGCGCCGATCGACTGCAGCCATGCCACCGTCTCGTCGGCGCTGGCGTAGTAGTCGTGGTTCCCGATCACCGCGACCACGCCATCCGTCGCGCGCAGCTGCCGGAGCACGGGCGCGAGCGCGGCAAAGCTGCGCCGGTACCAGCGGAGGGAGAGTTCGGGCGTGGCCCACTCGGAGGTTGCGTAGTCGCCCAGCAGCACGGTGAGGTGCGGCGCCTGCGAATTGGCAAAGGCCACCGCGCGCCGCATGCGCGCGAGCGGCTGCTGGGGGCCGTAGTGCAGGTCGGCCAGCAGGGCGATGCGGTAGCCGTCGAAGGCGCTCGGGAGCGCGGCGACCGGGACCTCGAGCACCGTCAGCTGCAGCGCGTCGGGATTGACCACCACCACGCGCCACGCGACGACGCACACCAGGGCGAGTGCGAGCACCAGGGCTGTGGCCAGCATGTGTGGGGCGAGCGAGCCTTACCGTCGCGTCACCGCGCCCTCACCACGCGCCCAGGTCGCGCCGACCCAGGGCGGCCGGCGCGCGGCTTCTCGACGTTCCGGCAGCAAGGACGACGAGCGTGAGGACGTATGGCAAGGCAAGGAAGAGCTGGTAGGGCAGCTGGGAGCCGGTGGACTGGAAGAGGAACTGCAGTGCGCTCGCGGCGCCGAAGAGCAGGGCGGCCAACGCCACGCCAATGGGGCGCCAGCGGCCGAGGGCGACGATCGCGATGGCGATGAATCCCCGACCCGCCGACATCCCCTCGGCAAAGGTCCCCACCTGCGCCAGGACGAGCGACGCACCCGCCAGGCCACCGAACGCCCCCGATACCAGCACCGCGCCCCCCTGCACGCGCGCCGGCCGGATGCCGGCCGCCTGTGCGGCTTCCGGGTACTCGCCCACCGCCCGCAACGCCAGGCCGGCGTGTGTGCGCGAAAGGAACCACCACGTTCCGGCCGCGGCGGCATACAACAGGTAGGTCACCGCCGCCTGCTGAAAGAGCGCCGGGCCGATCACGGGGATGGAGCTGAGGAAGGGAATCGCCAGTGGGCGCATCGTCGGGATCGACAGTGCGGCCCCGGCCGTACCGAAGACGGCGCGATAGAGCATGCCGGTGAGCCCAAGCGCGCCGAGCGTGAGCGCCGTTCCGGTGATGATCTGGTCGGTGCGCAGCCACACCACGAAGCAGGCGAAAACGAGTGCTGCGGCGACACCGGCAGCCACGCCGGCCACGATCCCCGCGGTGACGCTTCCCTGCCGTGCCCCCACCACTGCCCCGAAGCAGCCAGCAATGATCACGCCTTCCAGTCCGACGTTGATCACGCCGGCTCGTTCGGCGATCGACTCGCCGAGCGCGGCCAGCGCCAGCGGCGTGGCGGTGCGCACCGTCGCCTCGAGAAAGGCGGTGACCGGCTCGCTCATGTCCCGACCTCGGCCGCGCGGGGCGCGCGCCGGTCGAGCAGCGCCTGCGCTCCGACGATGGCCAGGATGATGAGTGCCTCCACCACGCTCACCAGGACGAGCGGTACGCCCGCCTCGCGCTGCATGGCCGCGGCTCCGGCCTCGAGGGCGCCGAGGAAAATCCCGCTGGCCAGGACGAGTCCCGGATGCAGCCCCGCCAGCAGCGCGACCGCAATCGCCGTGTAGCCGTACCCGGGCGAGAGGTTCTCGTACAGCGCATAGGTCACACCGGTCACCTCCACGCCACCCGCCAGCCCGGCCAAAGCCTGCGACTGCGGGTGATGAACAAGGGCAA
>CAZVDJ010000004.1:0-16460 GCA_964626245.1 uncultured Gemmatimonadaceae bacterium | reverse complement strand
ACCCGCCAGCCCGGCCAGCGCACCGCTCAGCAGGAAGACGCGCAGCCGCACGCCGGGAACGTCGAGCTGCGCGGCGCTGGCGGCGGCGCGCGCGTTGGCGCCCACGACGCGCAGCCGAAAGCCGGCCGCCGTCTCGCGCACCACGTACCAGGCGAGCAACGCCGCCACCACGGCGATCGCGAAACCGATGTGCAGGCGACTCCCCGGCAGCAGCAACGGGAGATGCGTCGCGGCCGGAATGGACGACGACTGCGGGTAGATCCGTGTGGGCTCCTGCAAGGGGCCACGCACCAGCCAGCCCACCCCGTAGAGCGCCACGAAGTTCATCATGATCGTGCTGATCACCTCGAGCACCCCGAAGCGTTGCCGCAACCAGGCCGGGACCAGTGCCCACCCCGCCCCGCCTAACGCCGATGCCGCGACCGCCAGCGGCAATGCCCAGCCCCCGAAGGATGCCCCGAGCGTGAGCACGACCGTGGTGGCCAGCGCGGCGCCGGCCAGGAGTTGTCCCTCCGCGCCGATGTTGAGGATGCCGCCCTTGAAGGCGAGCGTGACCGCCAGGCCGGTGAGGATAAGTGGCGTGGCACGAACGAGCGTCGCGGAGAAGATGGCGTACGAACTGCCCGCCGCACCTCGCAACAGCGCGGCGAATGCCGTCGCCACGTCGAACCCGCTGGCCGCGAGCACCGCCGCGATCACGGCGATGATCGTCACCGCACACGCGGCGACCACGATGACCGGCGAGGCCATTGGCGAGCGATGCGCCGGCACCGCTGGTGTCATGCGGCGCGTGGCCACGAGGCGAGGGGAGTTCGCATGGAGGGTGATATTACTCGCCGAGCGCCTGACGCGAGGTGCCCGCACGGGCACGCTCCAGAGGGATCAGCCGAGCCATTGCCACAATCCCGGCCAGCGGCCCTAGCGCGAGCGGGGCGTACGCCCATTCCCACCCCCACCACTCGCTCCACGTGGGCACCAGCCGGATGGTGACCATGGTGAGGAGGAAGCCCAGGGCCGTCTGCACGGTCACGGCGGTGCCGACGTAGTCGCTGGCGGCGAACTCGGTAACCGATGCCGAGAACTGCGCCGAGTCGGCTACCACGGAGAGCCCCCACAGAATCGACACGGCGCCCAGGAAGATGAGCGGGCCGTGCATGGCGGGGCCGATGACCAGGGCACACGCGCCGCTGGTCGCCATGGCGACAATCGTCACGCGGCTCCGGCCGATGCGATCCGACCACTGCCCCGCGATCACCGACCCGAGCGCACCGGCCCCCACCGACGCAAATCCCATCACGGCCGCGAGCCATGGCGCCGCGCCGCGCGCATCGACCACGACTCCCCAGAAGAGGCCGATCGTGCTCCACATGGCGTACAGCTCCCACATGTGTCCCAGGTAGCCGAGCGTGGCCAGGCGCACGCCGCGATTGGAGACGACTCGAAGCAGGGCGCGCGGGTCGAACGGCGCCGAGCGCGCCTGATACGGCCCCTCGCGAATCACGGTGGCGAAGAGCAGCGCCCCGAGGGCGGAGCAGACCGCCGCCAGCAGGACCAGTCGTCGCCATGCTGACTCGGGGACGGCCAACGAGAGCAGGTGCGGAACGGCGGAGCCGAGCGTCGTGGCGCCAACCAGCGCACCGATCGCGGTCCCTCGGCGAGCGGTCGTCCAACCCGCCGCAAGCTTGATCCCGGGAGGGTAGACGCCGGCCAGTGCCATTCCCACGATCAGACGCAGGCCAACGGCCGTCGAACCGCCAACGCCGGGCAGCGCGAGGAGCGCGGTGACCACGGCGGCGAGCGCCGCGCATCCCGCAGCCAGGCGCGCCGGACGCCATCGATCTGCCAGGAGAAGTGCGGCGGAAATCGTGGAGCCGGCCACGAATCCCAGCTGCACCGCGAGCGTGAGCCAGATGGGAGGGCTCGGTCGGCCACCGAGCGTCGCCCACTCGGCGGTCATGGCGCGCGCCACCACCGTGGCGCTGAACCACGGCGACATCCCCAGCACGATGGCCGTGAGCAGGAGAGCGAGTTGGAGCGCGACCTCGCCGTTCCGCGAGCGCCCCGCGCCGACGTTTCGGAGATCCGCTCCCGTCACTCGGCGCCGAGCATTGCGCGGCCCACGGATTCACGCGTGGCCGGATGCACTTCGCTCACGCGTCCGGCGTGCACGACCAGCATGCGATCGGCCATCGCGAGTACCTCATCGAGGTCGCTGGAATACAGGACCACCGCGCTTCCACCGTCGCGCGCCAGCCGTAACTGCTCCTGCACGGCCGCAGTTGCGCGGATGTCGAGCCCGCGCGTGGGGTTCTCCACGACGACCAGCGCCGGACGACTGCCCGGTGCCTGGGGAAGGCGGTCGGTGTGGAGCGCCGTGAGTTCGCGCGCGAGCACCAGCTTCTGCTGGTTACCGCCCGACAGCGAGCGTCCCGAGCTGGCCGCGCCCGCGGCCCGCACGTCAAAGCGGGTGATCAGCGTATGCGTCGTTTCACCAAGGGCGCGCCACGGCATGCGGCCGCGACGACGGGCCAGACCACGGAGCGCCACGTTCTCCGTGAGCGACATGTCCAGGACCATCGCGTCGAGGTGACGATCCTCGGGAACGAAGGCGATGTCGGATGGCAACGAGATGCGGCCGGTCGTTGGCAGGAGGCGTCCCGCGAGCAGGCGGAGGAGTTCGCGCTGGCCTGATCCCTCCACCGCGGCAATGCCGACGATCTCCCCGGGGCGCACCTCGAGCGTGACGTTGCGCAGGAGGGCATTGCCGCTGGCGTTGGCGACGTGCACGCCGTGCAGTGCGGCAACGGGGGCCAGCGCCACGTCAGGCGTGGTGGCTGGCATCGACGCGAGACCGTCGGCCGTGCGCCCCTCGCCATCGGCACGGGCCGCCTCCGCGCGCACCGTGTCTGGAGTGGCAGGCGCCGGCACCTCGCTGCCAAGGAGCGCCGCTACCAGCGCATCCCCGGTGAGGTCGGGCGTCAGCCCCGTGCGAACGGTGCGTCCGCGACGCAGTACGGTGACTTCGTCGGCCACGGCGAGCGCTTCGCGCAGCTTGTGCGTGATCAGGACCACCGCGCGCCCCTCGTCCGCGAAGCGGCGCACCCACTGCAGCAATTCATCCACCTCGTGCGGCACCAGGACGGCCGTCGGCTCGTCGAGGATGAGGAGGCGCGCGTCGCGGGCCAGGGCCTTCACGATCTCCAGGCGCTGCTGGGCGCCGACGGGGAGCGACTCCACGCGCGCTTCGGGATCGAGCGGAAGGCCCGTGCGCTGTGACAGTTGGCGCACGAGCGCCGCGACGGCCCGCGCTTCGTAGCGCCCGTGCATGCCTAACGCGACATTCTCCGCCACGGTCATGGCCGGGACCAGCGTGAAGTGCTGGTGCACCATGCCGATGCCGCACGCTATGGCGTCCGCGCTGCTGGTGAACCGCGCCTCCTTCCCATTCACCACCACACGCCCGCCATCGGGGCGAAGCATGCCGAAGGCGATCCGCATCAGCGTGCTCTTCCCCGCCCCGTTCTCCCCCAGCAGCGCGTGGACCGTCCCGGACCTCACCCGGAGGGTGGCCCCGCCCAGCGCCTCGACTTCGCCAAAGCGCTTGTGCAGGGCATCGAGCTCCAGGGCAAGGGTCACGAGCCCGTGGGGAGGTGCAGGAACTCCGCCGGGATCGCGAAGCGGTCCGTCACCGCGCGACCGAGGGCGCGTACGCCGAGCGTTTCCGTGGCGTAGTGGCCGGCGTAGATGATCACCAGGCCTGCCTCGGGGGCGTCGACCGTGGTATGGTGCGGCCCCTCGCCAACGATCAGCGTGTCGATGCCGCGTGCCGCGGCGTCCCTGATCTCGCGCGACCCCGCGCCGGCGCCCGTGAGCACGGCCCAGTGCCGCGTGCGACGACCTTCGGCATGCCACGATGCGCGCGCGCTGCCGTCCAGCGCCCGCGCGAAGGCGTCGGCGCGTGCGAGCAGCTCTGCGGTGTCCACGTCGGCTTCTCCCGCCACACCGATGGGTACCCCCTCGTACGCCCCGAAGCGATCGGACGGTTCGAGACCCAGCTCTCGCGCGAGCAGAGCGTTGTTGCCGCAGGTCGGGTGCGCGTCCAGGGGCAGGTGCGAGGCATACACGGCGATGTCATGTGACATCAGGCGCTGGAGCCGATCGTACACCGATCCGGTGATGCGCTGGGCGCCGCCCCAGAACATGCCGTGATGCAGGATGAGGAAGTCGGCGCCGGCGGCGATGGCGGCGTCGATGGTGCGTCCCGAAAAGTCCACGGCCGAGGCCACGCGCCGCACGGCATCCTTCCGGTCCAGCTGCAATCCGTTGAGTGCGCCGGGGTAGTCGGGATGCGTGGCGCCCTGCAGCAGGTCGTCCAGGAAGGCGGCGATCGCGGCGGCGCGCGTCATTTCGACGGGGGAAACGCGCGGCCCGGTTCGATGACGATCGTGCCGGCCGCTATCCCCGCCCGCACCGAGTCCACGGCGCGCAACGTCGCGACGGGAATGCGTGCCTGCAACTTGGGGTTGAGCTCGAGGCGCACGGCGTCCTGCGGCGAGCCCATGGCCACGACACGCGGCGTGAACGATCCGCTGGCCACCTCGCGCGCCACGGAGAGGAACGCATGCGGGACGTCGACGACGACGCTCCCGATGATGACGTCGGGGGCGACCTCGTTCTGGTTGGAGTTGGAGCCGAAGACGAGCGCCTTCCCCGACTCGCGCGCGGCCTGAAAGACGCCGAGTCCCGCCGCGTCGGCGTTCTGGAAGATCACGTCAGCATTGCGCGCGATCTGTGCCAGTGCCTGCTCCTTGCCCGCGCTCGCATCTTCCCACGACCCCACGTAGGCCACCAGCACCTGCACCGCGGGGTTCACCGCCCGCGCGCCGTCGGTGAACGCCTTGAACGAATCGCGCACGGGGGGAAGCTCCGTGCCGCCAATTGCGCCGATCACATTCGACTTGGTCAGCGCGCCGGCCACCATCCCCGCCATGTACGACGGCTCCTCGAACGCGAAACGGATCCCCGCGAAGTTGGTCCCACTCGAGTTGCCCGAGGTCACCACGTAGTTGGTACGCGGAAACTCCGGCGCGACACGGGCGGCGGCATCCTGGAATTCGAAGCCGTGACCGAAGACGAGCGCGTACCCCTGCGCACCGTACTGGCGGAAGTTCTCCTCGAACTCGGCAGGTGTCCGCGTCTGGATATGGCTTACGGCCGCGCCGAGCGAATCGCGGATGCGCTCGAGGCCGGCATACGCAGCACCATTCCATGACTGGTCGGAGATGGGACCCGGCGTCAGCAACGCCACCTTGAGGGCAGGCGCGGCGACGGTACTATCGCCCGTTCCCTTGGGCTCTCCGCCTCCGCACGCGGCGATGACGACTGCCACGACAGTGTGGAGAGTACTGTGGAGAAATGTGGAGAAACGGCTCCGCGCCACGACGGCTACCTCGTCAAACGGTTGAAGGGACACGACATGAGTGGCTGTCGAATGACGTGGAACGCGCGCTTGGGCGAAGGCTCAGCCGGACTGGTCCTTCGCGTTGACTCCCAGGCGCCGGAGTCGAAGGGTTCAGGGCTCCGCCACTGCCACGGCGGGGTGAGTCGCTGCCGGGGCCTGCTGCCGACCGGCCGACGTCGGTTCACCCATGCGAACCGTGCCGTTGATCATCCCACCCTCGAACACCACCATGCTCTTGGTATGGATGTCCCCTTCCACGCTGGAGGTTCCCTGGATCTCCACGCGTTCGGAGGCGACGATGGTCCCCACGACGGTCCCTCCCAGGATGGCATCGACCGCGTAGATGTCGCCATGGATCGCTCCCGACTTGCCCAGCAGCAGCTGACGGGCGCCGCGCACCGAGCCGTCGACGATCCCTTCGACCTTGATCACGCCCGAGCTCTCGATGTCGCCCACCACACGCATCCCGCTCCCGATGACGGACATGGATGATTCGGCACCCGGGGCATCCAGGCGCGTGGCGGGACGGTCGGAGCCGGGCTTGTTGAAGATGGCCATGTGACAGGGCGGCAGCGGGTGAGGGGGGCGCGGGGCGGTGAGTCAGCAACAGTGGCGCGGGCGACACCGCCGGACGGATCGGGACGTCACGTCCAGCGGGAGCGCCCGCGTGGTCAGACGTCGTCGAGCGAGCGTCCGAGGATGGTCTCGAGCAGGCGTTGCAGGTCGTCGGCGGTATAGAAACGGATCGAGATATCGCCGCGCGAGTCCCCTTCGACCGAGATGCGCACGTCGGTTTGCAGGTGACGGCGTAGCGCCTCGGTCAGGCGGCGCACCTCGGCGGATTGGGCATCGCGGGGGCGTTCGGTGCCGGTGCGGGCGGTGCGCGGGCGGGCATCGGCGGGGCGCGCGTCCTGCGCAATGCGCTCGGCCTCGCGCACGGACAGGCCGCGCTCCACCACGTGCCGGGCGGTTTCGAGCATCAGGCGTTCGCTGGGCATGGCCAGGAGCGCGCGGGCGTGGCCTAACGAGATCTGCCCGTCGCGCAGCAGGCGCTTGATGCCATCCGGCAGCTGCAAGACGCGCAGGAGGTTGGCGACCGTCGAGCGGTCCTTGCCCACGGCATCGGCCACCTGCTGCTGGGTGAGCGAGAACTCCTCGATCAGGCGCTGGAATCCCAGGGCCTCATCCAGCGGGTTGAGGTCGGCGCGCTGGAGATTCTCGATGAGGGCGAGGGTCAGCATCTCGCGATCGTCGAGCGGCTTGATGATCGCGGGGATTTCCGTCCACCCCAGACGCGTGGCGGCGCGCAGTCGTCGTTCGCCGGCGACCAGTTCGTACCCCCCTTCGCTGCGGGCGCGCACGGTGACGGGCTGCAAGAGTCCGCTGGCGCGGATGGACTGCTCGAGTTCCGCCAGCTCCTCGGGCTTGAAGTCACGCCGGGGCTGAAATGGGTTGGGGCGGATCTCGTGGATGGCGATGGGGCGCAAGGACGCGCCTGCAACGCTCGCTGCGTCGGAGGGGGACGCCGAGGTGCCCTGGGCGGGTGCAGCTCCGGCTGCAGCAATCAGGGCCTCGAGCCCTCTTCCCAGACGTCGGGGCTTGTCGGTCATCGGACTTTCGGAGGCCATGTGGAAAACCAGGAGTGGAGACTTCGGGAACGGACGTTTAGACCGAGCTGGGCGCCGTGGTGTGCGGTGGTGAAACGGACGTTCCCAGTCGCTTCATAAACTCCTGTGCGACATTGAGATATGCGACAGCTCCAACAGAGCCAACGTCGTACACGATGATGGGCTTGCCAAAACTCGGCGCTTCGGCCAAGCGCACGTTTCTCGGGATCACCGACTCGAATACTGTCGCGCCGAAGTACTCGCGCGCATCGGCCGCCACCTGACGCGAGAGATTCAGGCGCGCGTCGTACATCGTGAGGAGGACACCGTCGACGACGAGGTGCTCGTTGAGTCCGCGCTGCACGAGCTGAATGGTGTTCAGGAGCTGGCTCAGTCCCTCGAGCGCGAAGTACTCGCACTGCAACGGAATGAGTACTCCATCAGCCGCCGCGAGCATGTTGACCGTGATCAACCCAAGCGAGGGTGGGCAGTCGATGAGGACGACGTCGTAGTCGTCGCGAACGCTCTCGAGGGCACGACGCATTGCGTGCTCGCGATGTTCGACGTCCACCAGTTCAATCTCCGCCGCCGCCAGGTCCGCCGTTGCCGGCATCAGATCCAGCGCCTTGAACTGTACGGAATGGAGGATGGCCTCCTTCGTAGGAGCCAGCGCCAGCAACGCATCGTACGTCGTTCGCTGGACCATCGATCGAACGATTCCCAGTCCGCTGGTAGCGTTGCCCTGTGGATCGGCGTCGACGAGCAGCACACGTTGCTCGGCGGCCGCGAGCGCCGCCGCGAGGTTCACGGCGGACGTGGTCTTCCCGACTCCGCCCTTCTGGTTGGCAACCGCGACAATACGAGCCACTGAGAAAGGGATGGAGAGGAACCGAAGAAGGAGCGGGGGACGTGGGGGGCGGAATATCGCCTCGCCCTTCGGGTGGTGCTAGCGGTTTCACGTGAAACGATCGGCCGGCCTGGGGGCTGTTCTTGGCGTTCGGGTTGGATCGTGTCGTGAGCCGTCGAGCCTTGCCGTACCTGGAGATCCGTCCTCGCGAACGCGACGACAACATAGACCGATCGGACTCAAGGCTCTGCGAACCAGAAGTCCGGACCCCTCTTCCGCAGCTACGGGAGCCTGATCCGAGGCCCGGACTTCGTGGCCAAAGCGTTCGTGCTCCGAGTTGATCACCCCCTTGGCGCTGCGCGACGGGGATGATTCACGTGCTCACCGGTGGGTGTCGCCCGGCGTAGACGCCACCGGCGGGTATACGGGCGAATGCTCGGTAGTTGCGGCCGCTCATCCGTCGGCGCGAGGGAGGATTTGAGGGAGACGTGGCTCAGATCGAACCGCTCGAGCTCCGACTGAAGAGCCTCCGAATCCACATGGCTCGATGGTACGCTCTTCAGACGCCGGTCCCTCTGAACTCGGCTACGATCGGGTGGGATCGTGTCGAAGCACACTTCTCGGAGCTGCCGATCTCGGGACATGATGAGGTCTGGCAGAAGTCCCTTCGTGCCTTCTCTCAGGGTCCTGCACCCTTGGCGTGACCTCGACCGACCGAGCGAGCGCCCTCATACAGGGATGTGCCCGCCGACAGTGGAGCAAGGCGGTGGTGTCGCGGCCCCGGCCCGTGAAAGATGCACAGCGTCCGCGAATGAAGACCGGTTTCCGCGAGTCAGGACCCGTCAGGCAGACCCGCCCTGTCGGGAGACTCCTTTCGCACAGGCGGCCGCTCCGAAGTGCGACACCAGTTCACGGGTCGGCGGCAATTGTTCTTCGCAGTCGATGGTGTTTCCTCGTGGTCATCCGACGCGGCTCCTCGGGCATCCCGGGCGCGCACGCATCCGCAGCTACCAGGAGCTTCCGTTTCACGTGAAACGTTCTGAACAGCGAAACTCCCGCCCACATCGACACTTCGCGTCTCTGTCCCTTACGCAACGGAGGGGACCAGAAATGTGAGGGGGGCGCCAGCAGAATCGCCGACGCCCCCTCCCTTCCCTGACTTCTCGACCGCCGGCGTTCGACTCCCTCCTATTTGCCAGGAACGAAGAGCCACCGAGTCGAGACACGAACTGTCACCTTCTGCTCTCCTACCTCAACCGGAGTAGGCGCGCCCTCACGAGCTGCAGTCAAGACCACCTGATCCATCATCGCCGAGCGTGGGAAGACGCCATCGCTCACTTGGGTAATCTCGAGAGGTCCGCCCAAGGTGCCGCCCGCGGCGCGAGCCATGAGCTCGGCGTCTGCCTTGGCGTGAGCGACTGCCGATTCGAGCGCCGCCCGCCGGATGGTCTCGATGCGCGTGCTGTAGTAGCGCAGCCCACCAATACTGTTGGCGCCGGCACCAAGCGCTGCGTCGATGAGCGTCCCGATGCTCGCGACGTTCTGGACGTCGACGATGACGGAGTTGCGCGCGATGTAGCCCATCACGCGCCGCTGTCCGCTGTCGAAGCGCTCGTTGGCGCTGAGTGAGTAGCCGGACGTCGTGATGTGCTCGGCCAGGACTCCCTTTCCTCGCAGCGCAGCGATGACCGCCGACTGAAGCCGAGCGTTGTCGGAGCCAGCCGCCGCCGCCGTTTGGGCCCTTGTCTCGACCGCAAACATGATCGCGGCTCGGTCAGGAACCACCGAGGATTCGCCTACGCCGGTCGTAACGATCTGCCGGTCCCTCGACGTGCTGTCCTGCGCTGCACTGCCCGTCCACGCGATAGTGGAGAGTCCGAGAATGAGCGAGGAGCGCAGGGCCCATCTCGGCCACCGTGAGAGGAGCGACATATTAGTCTCGTTGTGATACTTTATGGCTAGACTACGCTGTCGACGCGAGCGACGCCCGTGATGGTACCATCCCTCGAGCGGCTTCGATCCCCCGGACCTCGCGGGACGGCGAATGTCGCCGACGCATGCCACCCACGCCACCCACGACATGGCCGCTCACTCGCGAGTGCGACCGGCACCACCGGCCGGCGCCGCACGCCAAGCGTCGCGCATGTCAACGACATCAGTTGGTGGGGGAGAGCGCGTTGAAGCGCGCTTGAGCCCGTCAGCTGCACCGCTGCGGCGCATGCGTTCGAGGAGCGCACACCGCCACTCGCGTGAATGCGCACGCCCCGCGTTGGTTCCGTGATGCGTCCGTGGTGCGGCTGCCTAACGTGACGCGACGAGTGAGTCTGGCGACAAGGTGACCGGAAGCGGTGACTTCCATGCCGCCGCAAGCGAGTCGGGTCGCAGGCGTTCGAGCATCAGGGGCGCCCCCAGCTCGCTCGACGTGGGTCGCAACAGGTACACGGGGCGTCCCGGGTACTGCTTGAGGAGGAGCGTGTCGCGCGCATGCAGGTCACGCGCGAAGACGTTGGAACTCGCGGGTTGTGCCAGGACAGAGGTGCCGATGGTGAATCCGGCGCGATCCTCCATCACGCGCGCGGTGCACGAGGCGGAGTACGTCGTACCCGGAAGCGCGCGCAGCGTCTTGTCGGCGGACAGGGTGCCCTTCACGAGCTTGGCGGAGTCGGCGGTGAGCGGCTGCAGCGCCCGATACGCAGCCGAATCGCGCAAGGGCGAGTGCTCCAGCTGCTCGATGGCGGCGTCCAGCATGCACGCGTCCACGGCCCGATACACGGACTCGGTCTCGCTGCGCGGAACGCCCAGGGCCCACATTCGGGCGATCAGCTGTGATCCCCACGATTCGCGCACGAAGATGATCGCGTTGCGCACGCCCTGTCGCTCAGCCATGGCCTGGAAGTCGACACGCATGGAGAGAAAGCCGCTGCGGTAGACCAGTGCGCGGAACGGCACCGTCATGAAGAGCGCCAGCACGACCGCACTCACAACGGCAAAGCCCACGCCTCGATGCATCGACTCGGCGCGCGGAAGGCGTTCGCGCAGCGCGGCCGGAAGCCGTGCACTCCACAGCACCAGAGCCGGCGCCAGCACCAGGAAGAAGCGCGGGCCGAGGAAGACGCCGTCGCCCCAGTACGAGAAGTAGAGACCGCACACCACGGCGGCGGTCCACAGGAAGTAGCGGTCGAAGCGTTCCACGCGCCGGGTCGCGGCGAGCGCCACGATCGGGGCGAGCAGCGAAGGCGCGGGCAGCTCGAAGAGATTTGACTGCAGCCTGAGGAAGTACAGGTTGATCAGCTCGAGCCCGCGTGCCGGCGTGTGCGCCTCGCCCCACGGCGACGGATGAAAGCCCAGCCCGTGGCTCTTTCCCCACAGGAGCTCGTACGGGAAGAGCAGCGGCGATCCGGTCGTCTGGGCGTTGTACCAGAGCACACCGGCAATGGGGATGGCGATGGCTACGCCGGCGGCGACCAACTCTCCGATGCGAGAAGGGCGGCGTACGGTACGCCACAGCATCCAGAGGCCGGCCGGCAGCGCGAAGGCAATGGCATCGAGGGGACGAATGGTCGCCGAAAGTCCCAGCGCCGCCCCGCACAGCCCCGCCCACCCGGGACGTCCCTCGTCGTCGCGAGTCTGCCGGGCCAGGGCGTACATCGCCACCAGCAGGAGTGTCAGGACCGGCACGTGATTCATGTGCGAGCCCGACATGAAGGCAACGAACGGGGCGAAGGCGAAAAGGACCGCTGCGCCGAACGCGATGGTGGGTCGACTTTCGACCTGACGCACCAGTCCCCAGAACACGACGGTGGAGACGGCGCCGAAGAGAGGTCCGACGATCCACGACACTCCGAGCACCACGGCAGGCAGCATGATCAGCGGCCCACCCGGCGGGAAGTGCGTGTAGTACTTGCCGCCGAAATCGATGACGTGCAGGGCGCTGAAGAACTCGGGATACCGCGGCGGTTCGAGCCACAGTCGTCCCTGCGCGAAGATGCGGGCCTGAAAGATGTGCCCGATCTCGTCGATCAGCAGCGGCCGACCCGCGAGCACCCAGATGGCAACGGCGAGGTAGACGGCGAGCGAGGTGACGAAGAGGAGTGCACCGGTGCGTGCTGGATGCGCATGCGCCGTTCGAGCGACCCTTCCCCAGAGCCCCGCTCGCCAGATGTGCACTCGGCGCGACAGGATCGTGAGAACGACGGCGCATCCCAGCACGATGAGCGAGCCGTTGAGCCACTCCGATGCGTAGTGCGGGAAGTTCTCGTACTCGTGTCCACCGTCGATCCAGTTGACGAACGGCACGAAGCCGAGCACCGCCATCGCGATCGCCGCCAGGCGCATGGCGGCGATGGTCAGCGGGGCGCCGCTGGCGGCATCGTGGGGAGGAACGTCGGGCGAGTCGCTGGACATGTCGTTAGGGCTCGCCCGCAGCCGGGCGTCAACTCACGATATCGGTGCCGCCCGTCCAGAAGGGGGGCAGGACACACACCGATCGTCGTACCGACCACCGAATCCGGTGCGCGGTCGCTCCCTCAGGACGCCTCGCCGGGCGGGGCGGCAACGCCAGCGCCCGACTCAGCGCGGGTGCGGCGCACACGTTCCACCTCGAGCACGAGATTCTGCAGGTCGTTGGGGGAGACACCAGGGATGCGTGCCGCCTGCGCCAGCGTGCGCGGACGCTGCGCCGCAAGCTTCTGACGCGCCTCGAACGAGACGGACTGCATGGTCTCGAACGGGAGGTCGCCGTCGAGCGAAAAGTGCCCCATGCGCCGGAGCTTGTCCGCCTGCGTGCGCTCACGCTCGAAATAGCCTTCGTACTTGAGATGCAGCTCCGTGGTGACGAGTGCATCCATCGCGAGATCTCCGCCGACACCCGCGATGGCGAAGAGCTCATGCAGCTGCACCTGCTGTCGACGGACGAGCTCGCCGATTCGCACCGCGTGCGGAATGGGGGTGCTGCCCAGCGCGGCCAGTCGCTCGTTCACCTGCTCCGGGCGAATGCTCGTCTCCGCTGCCAGGCGATGCGCCACATCCTCCTGGCCGAGACGTTGCCGCACGATTGCCAACTCGGTGTCCCGATACAGACCCAGCGCCTCGGCAAAGGGGGCAAGGCGACGGAGCGCGTTGTCCTGGCGCACGGTGAGCCGGAACTCGGAGCGCGAGGTGAACAGGCGGTAGGGTTCATCGACGCCACGGTGGACCAGGTCGTCGACGAGAACACCGATGTACGACGTCTCGCGTCCCAGCATGAGCGGCTCGCGACGCTGCGTCGCGAGTGCTGCATTGAGCCCCGCCACGACTCCCTGCCCTGCGGCCTCCTCGTAGCCGGTGGTGCCATTGATCTGGCCGGCGAAATAGAGGCCAGCGATAGCCCGGACTTGAAGGGTGTGGTCGAGCTGGGTGGGGGGGAAAAAGTCGTACTCGATGGCGTAACCGGCGCGCGTCATCCTGACGCCCTCGAGCCCAGGGATCGAGCGCAGGATCTCCAGCTGGACCGGGGCCGGAAGCGAGGTCGACATCCCGTTCACGTAGAGCTCCGAGGTGTCGTGTCCCTCCGGCTCCAGAAAGACCTGATGCCGCTCGGCGGCGGGAAACTTCACGATCTTGTCTTCCACCGACGGGCAGTAGCGAGGGCCGCGCGACGCGATGGCGCCGCCGTACATCGCCGACTTCCCGATGTTTTCCTGGATGATGCGCTTGCCTGCTTCTCCCAGATACGTCACCCAGCAGTTCAGCTGCTCCGGATGTCTGGTGCCCCCATGGTGGCGCCGAGGCGTCTCCCAGAAGTGAGACCAAGAGTAATCGAACGCTTCGACCTCGCTTTCCTGTGATTCGAGTCGAGAGAAGTCGACTGACCGGCCGTCGATGCGCGGAGGGGTGCCGGTCTTGAATCGTGAGACCTGCAACCCGGCCTGCTCCAGCTGCTCTGCGAGGTGAAGGGTGGCCGACTCGCCGGCCCGGCCTCCGGAGAGACGCGTCTCCGTTCCAATGTGAATGCGGCCGCGAAGGAAGGTCCCCGTGGTAATGACCACGGCCCGGGCTCCGAATCGGCGTCCCTCCAGCGTCTCGATGCCGAGGACCGTTCGCCCGTCGGCATCCAGCAGGAGCTGGGCGACCGTTCCCTGTACCGTGTGCAGGCGCGAGTGCTGTTCCAGCAGTGTGCGCACGGCGCGCCGATACAGTCCGCGATCGCACTGCGCCCGGGGGGCCCAGACGGCGGCTCCCTTGCCGCGGTTGAGCATGCGGAACTGGAGTGTGGCCAGGTCGGTGGCCCGCCCCATGATGCCGCCGAGCGCATCGACCTCGCGCACGACCGTCCCCTTGGCCACGCCGCCAATGGCCGGGTTGCACGACATCTGCCCGATGGTCTCGAGCGCACTGGTCACCAGCGCCACCGATGCCCCCGCGCGCGCTGCCGCTACCGCCGCTTCGGTGCCGGCGTGACCGGCGCCCACGACGATGACGTCGAAGTCGTGCTCGGTGGCGGTGTGGGAAGGCATAGGAGCAGGAAGGTAGCGCCGCAGGCGGCTTACCCGTACTGAGAGGGGCGGTTAGTGTGACCTCAGGCGCCTGCACGGCCCGTTCGCGCCAGGCGCACCTCTCGCCGCCCCTCCTTCGACGCCATGCCGCTCCCACTCACGCCCGGCCACCCGGCCCTGGTCATTCGCAAGGCAGCCTTCGAGCGGAGCGGACTGACGCGCGCCGCCATCGACGAGCGGCTGGGACTCACCGCCGACGAATTTCGGGTGGAGGGCGACCTGGTCTGCATCGGGCCCCTCCCCGAGAACGATGCGCTGCAGGACCTCATCGCCGACCTGGAAGAGGCAGGGCTCAGCTACTTCGACGACTTCTTCGAGATGACGGGCAACTGGCCCGAGTGGCTCGGGGTCTTCGTGTCGGTCCGTCGAGAAGGATAGCGCGGCTGGTGGAGCGAGCCATGCCTAACGCGTTTCGCTGGTCTCGCGCGTGGGCGAGGGTTCGGAGAGCGGTCCGCGCCGCAGGAGACCGTGCCAGCCACAGGTAATGCACCAGCTCTTGCGGAAGACCGGGAGGAACCGGTCGAACAGCACCGACGACACGCGAAGCGTGGGGTGATCGCAGTTGGGGCAGCGGTCGCCGCGTGGCAGGATGAAGACGAACGCGATGGTCGCGATGACGATGCGGAGGGCGAAGATCCCGCCGAAGATCAGCACGAAGAGCGCGGTGTCGCTCACAGCAGAAGACGAGAAGACGAGAGGACGAGAAGACGAGGGGAACGACGGTACTGCGTGGGAGCGTCGAACTCCAGAGGGAGCTGCAGCCTGCGGCGCCTCATGCCTGCGCTCGGTGCCTGGCTTTCGGCTTCCCGGGTGTCAGTCGCGAAACCGGGCGAGCTGATGGCTGGCGAACGCGACCACGCGTCGCTCGGCGTAGTAGCGCGCGCGCCGAGGGTGCCCCCCCTCGACGAAGCCCACGTGCCCGCCGTGCTCGGTGATCTCCAGATGGAGACTGGGGTTTCGCGCCGCAATTCGCGCCACGTCGTTCAGGAGGTCGCGGGGGTGGAACGGGTCGTTGCGCGCACTGAGGAGCAGCGTCGGCACCCCAATGCGGTGCAGCAGGCGGATGCACGAGGACCGGTAGTAGTAATCCGCGGCATCAGCAAACCCATGCGCGACCGAGGTGAAGGCGTCGTCGAACGCCCACAGCGAGTCGGCCGCCATGACGCGCGCCGGATCGGCGATGCCGGGATACTGGGCGATCTTCTCCAACGCCTTGCGCTTGAGGGTACGCAGGAAGTTCCGGGCGTACACTCGCGAGAACCCCTGGTCGATGTGCGCGCACGAACGCGCGAGGTCGAATGGTGTGGAGACGGCGATCGCTGCGGCGATGCGGCGCCGAATGGCAGCGGCCTGCGCGGCCGAATCATCGCTCCGTGCCGCCGTCGCATCGCTGGGGGCGGGCGCGTCCCGCCCAAGCTCGCCCAGCCACTTGAGCATGACATTGGCGCCGAGCGACACGCCCGCGAGCACGAGCGGCGCCTCGGGGCGCTCGTCGGCGAGACGCTCGACGACATACGCGACGTCGGTGGTTTCGCCCGAGTGGTACGTGCGACGCGCGCGGTTCAGGGCGCCGTTGCAGGTGCGAAAGAGCAGCAAGTTGGCCTGCCAACCTGCGGTGCGGGCACTGTGCAGCATGCCGGCCACGTAGTGCGAGCGCGCCGAACCCTCCAGCCCGTGCAGCAGCAGGAAGGTGGGGGCGCTGGCTTCGCCTGGTGTACGCACCAAATCCACGTGGTCACCGTCGGGGGTGTCCCACCGTTCGGTGCGCGACTCGACGACGGGGAGGGTGCGGAAGAACTTCCCCCAGACCGTGGCGAGGTGCGGATTGCGCAGCCACCAGGCCGGCTGAAAGGGGAGGTCATCGCCGAACTCGCCAGCTCTCGCGGGGGCGACAAAGCGAGACTCGAGCTCCCCGCCCACAACGCCCCCGGCTTCGCCCTGTCGAGTGAGATCGGTGGCGTCCGTCATCCGGGGTGAAGGCAGTCGCATGGGGCGGCTGTTTCCACGTCAGC
>CAZVDJ010000003.1:4451-27524 GCA_964626245.1 uncultured Gemmatimonadaceae bacterium | reverse complement strand
CTGCCGCCTCGATCAGGATTTCATGACGTGGCTTTTAGGGCGCTGCCCGCTCCAGGTGCTTGTGCGCGTTTTCGATCATCACGATCGCCGCGTCGATCATGGCGCCAATCGCGATGGCGATGCCGCCCAGCGACATGACGTCCGCCCCCACTCCAACCCAGCGCATCGCGATGAAGGCCATCAGAATGCCGACCGGCAGCGTGAGAATGGCCACGAGCGCTGAGCGCGCATGCAGCAGGAAGACGATGCAGACGAGCGCGACGACGATCGACTCCTCGATGAGCTTCTCCCGGAGTGTGTCGATCGAACGTTCGATGAGATCGCTCCGGTCATAGACGGGGCGAATCACGACGCCGGCAGGCAAGCCGCCCTTGATCTCCTCCAGGCGCGCCTTGACGCGCTGGATGGTCGTCAAGGCATTCTCCCCGAATCGCATCACGACGATCGCTCCGACCGCGTCGCCACGCCCATCGAGTTCGGCGATGCCGCGACGAACTGCCGGCCCAACCGACACTCGGCCTAACTCGGCGACCCGGATCGGCGTGCCACTGCGGTTGGCCCCCACCACCACGTGTTCGATGTCCGCGAGCGACTTCAGGTAACCCAGCCCGCGCACCATGTACTCGCGCTCCGACAACTCCATCACCATCGCGCCGATGTCATTGTTGGCCGTCTGCACGGCACTCATCACTTGCGTGATCGGAATGCCGTAGGCGAGCATCTTGGCGGGGTCGAGATCGATCTGGTACTGCTTCTCGAAGCCTCCCACGGTCGCAACCTCCGACACGCCCGATACGGCGGTGAGCGCGTAGCGCAGGTACCAATCCTGGAGGCTTCGCAACTGCGAGAGGTTCAGGCGGCCGGTGGTGTCCTCCAGCGCGTACTGATAGACCCATCCGAGGCCAGTCGCATCCGGCCCCAGCGTGGGCGTGACGCTCGCCGGAAGCTTGCCCCGGATGCCGTTCATGTATTCGAGTACGCGCGAGCGCGCCCAGTACAGGTCGATCCCGTCCTCGAAGATGACGTACACGAACGAGACGCCGAAGAAGGAGTAGCCCCGCACCACGCGAGCGCCGGGCACCTTCAGCATCTCGGCGGCAATCGGGTACGTGACCTGGTCCTCCACGATGCGTGGCGCCTGTTCATTGAATTCCGCCTGCACGATCACTTGCACGTCGGACAGGTCGGGGAGCGCCTCGAGCGGCGTGGCGCGGATGGCGAACCACCCGCCGGCAATCGACGCGACCGTGAACAGGATCACGAGCAGCTGGTTGGCCGCCGACCATTCGATGATGCGTCGCAGCATGGGTCAGTCCTCGCGATGCGACGCTGCGTGCTCCGACGAGTCGGGCGGCGGAGCGCTGGCCTTCGGTCGGGGCGCCGTTCCCCTCTTCGGCGATGCACTCGCCGCTCCACTGGGCGGCGTCATGTCCATCCCAGGCATCGCCCCCATGCCTCCCAGCGCGGAGCTCAGGTTCGACTCCGCATCCACCAGGAAGGTCGCCGAGCGCACCACCGTGTCTCCTTGCGACAATCCGCGCAGCACCTGAGTGTAGTCGTCCGTGGACAGTCCGATCTCGACGTCGCGCGGTTCCAGCTTGCCGTCACCCCGCCGCACAAAGACCAGGCGGCGCTCGCCGGTGGCCAGCACGGCGCTGCGAGGCACCACCAACGTCGCCGCGCTTTGCACCCCCTGTATGCGGATGGTGCCGTACATGCCCGGCTTGAGCTGCAGGTCACGGTTTGCCAGCTCCACGCGCACACGCACCGTGCGCGTGTCCGGATCGAGCGTGGGATAGATGTACGTCACACGTCCCGCGCGGCGCAGCCCGGGAAAGGCCTCGAACTCCGCCTCGACTCCCTGGCCGAGCCGGACCGAGGCGAGGTCGCGCTCGAAGACCTCACCCTCCAGCCACACCACGCGCAGGTCCGCCACCTGATAGAGCGCCTCTCCCGCCATGATGCGCTGGCCAGCCACCACGCGCTTCTCGACCACCACCCCCTCCACCGGTGCGCGCAGCGTCAACGTCTTGGTGATGGAGCCGGTACGCTCGAGCTCACCGATCTGCTCATCGGAGATGTCCCAGTACTGCAGCCGGCGTCGCGCGGCGTCGCGCAGCTCGTACGCCCCGCGTCGCGCGTCGGCGTCGGCCTGCGACATGCTCTCTCCCAGTCGCGTGGCGACCAGCAGTTCCTGCTGCGCTGATACGAGCATCGGCGAGTAGATGGTGAGCAGCGGCTCCCCAATGGCGATCGGTTGACCCGTATAGTTCACGTGCAGCTGCTCCACCCACCCGTCGATCTTCGGCGCGATCGCCTTCACGCGTCGTTCGTCGTACGTCACCTGCGCCACTGTACGAATCTCGCGCGACAGGCGCTCGAGCGTGACGGGAGCGTACGTGACGCCAATCCGTCGCTCGGCCCGGTCGTCGAGGTAGATCGGTTCCTGCGACGTTGGCGCGGGGCCGGCGCCGTGCGCGTGTCCGTTCGCCGAAGCCGGGGCGTCCGTCGTGCGTGAATACCGGAACGCCAGTGTCGCGGCGGCGCCAAGCAGGATCGTCGCGACGAGGGCGCGGATCACCTGAGAGCGTCGGCTCGTGCTGCCAAACGTTGGCGATGCGGCTGGAGTGCGAGCGTCGTTGGCGGAAGGGCCCTGGTGTGAGTCCGTCATCGTCTACTCCTGGTCGCGGGGCGTGGGGGTGTCGGACAACACACGACCAACCAGCATCTCCAGCTCGGCGAGTGCCTTGCCGAGTTCGGCCTCGAGCACAAAGAGCTCCTGCCGATATCGGTTCACCGTCATCTGATTGTCCAGCAAGGTCATCAGGTTCACCGCACCGACGCGGTAGGACGCAAGTGCCGCCGTGACGGCGGCCTCCGCCTGCGGCAGCACCGCCGTCTGGTACAGCGCGCGAAGGTTGCGGGCGCGGATGAAGTCGGCATGCAGCTCGGCCACACGGGCGCGAGTGTCGGCGCGCATCGCGGCCAGCTCCGACTGCGCCATCGCCCGCATCGCCCCCGCCTCCACACGCATCTGGAACTGCCGGTCGCGCGCAAAGATCGGGATTGTCGCGCCCACCATCAGGCTCCCCATGCGCTCCGTCCCCATCGCCCCGCCTCGTTGACCGTACTGTACGCCCACCTGGAGGTCGGGCCAGATCTCGCGCCGGGCCAACCGCTCCGCCGAGGACGCGGCGCGAAGGTCGGCCTCGCCAGCGCGCAGCATCGGGCGATTCGCTTGCGCGTCGGCGACCAGCGAGTCCAGCGCGGGCAGCGTCGCCGGGAGGGCGGGGAGCGCCGGTGAGAGCCGCGTCGTGTCGATCGCCTCGTCGAGCACCCCTCCCAGTCGCGCCCCCATCGCGGTTCGCATCGTCGACATGCGCACGATCTCCTCATTCATGCGCGCGACCTCCACGCGTGCCCGCAGCACGTCGGCCTGACGGCCGTCGCCGACCGCGTACATCGTCTGCGCCGTGGTGGCGATGTCTTCGACCAGGCGCTTCGTCTCGCGTGCCACGCGCAGCGCCCGGTCGGCCTGATACAGGTCGTAGAACGCCATGGCCAGCCGTGCGCGTTGCTCCCACCGCGCGTCGAGTGCCCGCGCACCGGCCCCTTCCGCCTGGGCGTCGGCGATTCGTCCACTCAGCGACAGCTTCCCCGCCACGGGAACCATCTGCATGATCTGCAGCTGGGTCATGCCGATGGCCGCCATTGGCGCAAATCGCGGGACTTCATAGTTCATCAGCCCCACCTGCAACTGCGGGTCGGGCAGCCGCCGAGCCGACGGGATGCGGGCGCGAGCCGCGTCGGCAACGGCGCGTGCTGCCGCTACCCGAGGGCTGCGTCGCTCCAGACGCGCGAGCAGCTCCTCCAGGGTGAGGTCGGGTGGTGCGTCGCGCGCAGGAGCAGGAGGCATGGCCACGACGCCCGACGTCACGGTCGGCGGAGCAGAGGCCTGTGCCCCAGCCTGGAATGGCCAGCTGAGGGTAGCCGCGGCAAGCAGGGCGAGGGCGAGCGGACGATGTCTGGGGACGTGAAACGCGCTCGTCGACATGGGGTCGGAGGGGAGAGCCGGAAAGGCGCCGGAGGTGAGGCCACCTGGGGCATGAGCAGAGACTACTTTACGCACGATCAAAGACAAGTCCTGCGATGACCCGCGAGTCGTGGGGGATTCCCCGACGCATGCTCGCATATCGATGAACGCGCCGCGACCTCCGGGCTCATCGCATCCTCAGCCGACGCTCAGCATCGGGCGATAGCCTACGCACATCCCGATGCCCTGGAGAACAGTCGGATGACACCGGACGAAACACACGCCCCAGAGGCCGCTCGGCGTCGCACGCTCGCGTGGCTGGCGGCGCTCGGCGCCGCCGTCTCCGCCGCCATCACCGGCGTGCCGGCCTTCGCGGCGTTCCTGTCGCCGGCCTTTCGTCGCGCACCGAAGTCGTCGTGGATCAAGCTGGGGGAGACGGCCCTGCTCGACACCGGGGTCCCCATCAAGCGCGACTTCACGCAGACCATCGCCGACGCCTGGGTGGAGGGCCGAGTGCAGAACACCGTGTGGCTGTACACGGATGATGGCGAGTCGTTCACCGCTTTTCACGGTCGCTGTCCACACTTGGGGTGCGGCTACGACTTCGACCAGGACAAGCAGCAGTTTCACTGCCCGTGCCACCACGGCATCTTCGACACCAAATCAGGCGCCGTCCTGGGCGGGCCACCGCCGCGCGGCCTCGATCCGCTCCCGGTGAAGATCGTCGACGGCGAGGTGCTTGTGGAGTTCAAGAACTTCCGAGCCGGCATTGCCGAGCGCATCGAAAGCTGACATGCGCGCATCGCAACGATGGCTGGAGTCGCGCCTCGGCCTGAGTGAGCTGCGGCGCGCACTCCTCGACCGCGAGGTGCCCGATCGCCTCACGTGGTGGCATACGCTGGGCAGCGCCACGCTCGCGGTCTTCGTGGTGCAGGTGGTGACGGGCGCCGTGCTCGCGACGTTCTACGCGCCCACACCCGATCATGCCTACGACAGCGTGCGATACATCGAGACCGTGGTGCGCATGGGCCGGTTCCTGCGCGGCATGCATCGCTGGGCCGCCTCCTTCATGGTGGTCCTTGTCGCGGCGCACATGATCCGGGTCTTCTCGATGGGGGCGTACAAGTATCCGCGCGAAGCCAACTGGCTCCTCGGCGTCGGCCTCTTTGTCCTGGTCATGGGCTTCGGCTTCACCGGATACCTGCTCCCGTGGGACCAGAAGGCGTACTGGGCCACGCAGGTCGGGACGAGCATGGCTGGAACGGCCCCGTGGATCGGCGCTGCCCTTGCCGGCCTGCTGCGCGGGGGCGCGCAGCTCGGCGCCGCGACGCTGACGCGATTCTATGCCCTGCACGTGCTCTGGCTCCCGGCCCTGCTGATGGGGCTCGTGCTGTTGCACCTCGCCCTGGTGGTGCGACAGGGGATCGCGCCGCGCACCGCTGTGCTCGAGGAGGGCGCGCCGATACGCACGTCTGAGGAGGGCTACGACGAGTATTATCGGGAGCGTTATCAGCACTCGAAGCGAGCGGGCACTCGCTTCTGGCCCGACATCATCGCGAAGGACGTCATTGTTGCGACTGGCGTCATCGTGCTGATCGCGATCCTGGCCGCAACGCTCGGCGCCGGACTCGAAGCGCCAGCGGATCCGACGGATACCTCCTACGTACCGCGGCCGGAGTGGTACTTCCTCCCGATCTTCCAACTCCTCACGCTCGTCCCCGGGGAGTGGGAGAGCGCGGTCGCAATCGGAGTGCCCGGCGCACTGGTCGTCGCGCTGCTGGCGCTCCCCTTCCTCGACTCCAGCAGCCGGCGAAACCTGCGACACCGACCGGTGGCGCTTGCCACGCTCGTGCTCCTGCTGGGTGGCTCGGGACTCCTGGTCGGTGGCGCCATACGCGCCGACGTCGGGCGTGCGCGGCCCGAGCCCGATGGCGTCGTCCTGACCTCCGTGCAGCGCGCGGGGCGAGCGTTGTTCGCGCAGCAGCAGTGCGGCAGTTGCCACGTGGTGCGCGGCGAGGGAGGAGATGAGGGGCCCGACCTGACGGAGGTTGGCCTCCACCGGTCGGCGGCTTGGCTGCACAGCTTCATTGAGCAGCCCAAGCGGTTCCATCCCGATTCGTCCGACATGCCGGCGTTTGGCCCTCCCATCCTGAGCCATCAGGAGATCGAGGAACTCGCGCAGTACCTCTCCATCCTTCGCGGGCCGGCCGGCAGCCTGGCCAAGCCAGACATCCACGACACGTTCCCCGAGATCCCGCGGCCGCGCTGAGCGCACGGCGTCGCGCTCGCGCGCGGTGCGGGTTCACCATGACTTCTCTGGAGGGTGCTCCGATGCAATGCTCGATACGAAGTGGTGCCAGTAGCGTGCTGGCGGTCCTGCTCGTGTTCGCGTCACAACCGGCGCAGGCCCTTGGCTCGGCCGGTCGCGCGACCTCGGCGCGTGTGATCCCCGCGTGGGCGCGCAAGTACAACGCCAACTGTTCCATGTGCCACAGTCCAGCGGTGCCACGCCTCAACGCGCGCGGCATTCAGTTCAAGTGGGCGGGCTATCGCATGCCCGAAGAAATCGGCGAGAATGCCGAGGTCGCGCGATTGCAGGACTACTTCGCCGCACGCACCCGGGTGCAATACGCGTACGAGAAGCCCGCCGGCGGCCCGGCCAGCCGCAACGCGTTCAGCATCGACGGGCTGAGCGTCTTCGCTGGCGGCGCAGTCGGACGGGTGTTCGGCGGGCTGCTGGAGATTGATCGCGCGGCGGACGGGGAGGTGGAGGCCGTGGTCGCGGCGTCCGCCGTTTGGGGGAGTGAACGTCGATTTGGTGGCGTACGAGCGGGGCAGGGCCACATGCTGCTTCTGGGTGGTGGCGTGGCGGGCTTCGATCGATCCATCGGTCTCTCGCGTCCGCTGCCGTTCGGGAGCGCCAATACCGCCCTCCCGCTCAACCTGGGCGGAGACCTTGCGGGGGCCGAGGCGTTCTACGTGGTCGGCGCCAATCGCGTGGGCGTGCAGCTGGTGAACAGCATTGGGGGAGGCGAGGGGAGTGCGAGCACGTCGCAGGATGTCGTCCTCAGCAACCAACTCATGTGGGATGACGCAGGAGCGGGAATTGGCGCCGCAGTCTACCTCGGGCGTGCACGCGGGCTCAGCGAAGACGATCCGGAGGCGCGAGCGCGCTACTCTCGCGTGGCGCTCACCGCCAACAAGTATGTGGGCAACCTGGAAGTGCTGGGCGGCTACATCGTGAGTCGCGACCGTGACCTGCCGCCGGTCGACAACTTTGCCCGCCCCGACGTCCAGGGACGGGGCTACTGGGTGTCGGGGCAGTACACCTTTCGACCGACGCCGCTGACGCTCTTCGCGAGGTGGGAGAGCTCCGACCCTGATCGCGATACCAATGCCGACGCCGACCGGCGGTGGGTGGCAGGTGGCGTGCTGCCCCTGAACCTGCCCGAGTACCTGCGCGTGGCACTTGAGTTTCGCCGCGACCTGCCGCAAGGCAGCCTACGCACGCGTCGCAACGCTTTGGCAGCCGAGCTGCAACTCACCTTCTAGCGGCCCGCGCATCACTCATCCTCTCACTGCGAGATCGAATGTTACGCTCCCTCATCGTGCACGGACTGCTGACAGGTGCCGTGCTCCTCGTCGCCTCGACACGCGGCGAGGCGCAGGGCGCTGCGGACGGGCGCGCGCTCTACCTCAAGCATTGCCGCACCTGCCATGGCACGTCCGGTACTCCCTCGAAGCAGGCGCTCCGCGAGACACCCAAGATCGCCAAGCTCGACCAGGCGTTTCTCGATGCCCGCTCCGACGACTCGCTGCGCGTGGTGATCACCAGAGGTGCCGGCAAGGACATGAAACCGTTCAAGGACAAGATGACGGCGCAGGAGATCGACGCGGTGGTAGCGTACGTACGCGCGTTTGCCACCGCGAAGCGATGAGCCTCGATGGCGTCGCTCTAAAAGGGCTGTGAGATGCCAGCCTGGACCAGGCGCGGCATCCCCGGGAGAATCCCCCGCGTCCGATCGACGATGTAACGCCGGTCCGTCAGGTTCTTGACCGTCGCGAACATCGTGGTGCGGCTGCGGGGGATCAGGGTGTTGACCGCGACGTTCCAGATCAGCACCGCGGGAATCACCCCCTGCTGACCATCGGCCACCGTGATCGACGTGTTGAGCGGATCGCTGAACTGCGCTCCCGTGTACACGGCCTCCAGCCGCAGATCGCTTCCCGCGCGGTGCGCGGCGCCGATGGTCAGCGTCGAGAGCACGCGAGGCGCGTACGGGAGGCGCTTGCCGGAGATCACGATTTGCTCACGACTGTTGGTGGCATTCTGCTCCAGGTACACCTTGTCCGCCACGTCGCTCCCGCCCGTGCCTCGGAAGGCGAAGCGGGCACCTTCGAACCTCGCGACGGGGATGAGCGTGGCGGCTACCTCGGCGAACGGAGCGATGTGGCGACGCGTGGCCGGTCGAAGGGAGGCGGCGATCTCAACGCCCATGTGTCGCGTCTCGCCTGCACTCGTGAGGACGGCGCCAGCACCACCGGCAGCACTTGCTGGCACAATCTGATTGCTGAAGTCCATGCGGAACGCGGTCACGCTCGCCTCCCCGTGGGCGCCGATCCTGGATCGGACGCCGACCTCGGTGTTCCAGCTCAGTTCCGCATCGAGTTCCACCACGCCGCCGGTGGTGTTGTTGATGATGTCCTCCGGCCGTGGCGGCGCGAAACCGCGGTGCACGCCGGCAAACATCGTGAGCGCCTCACCCACTTCGTACGACACGCCCGCGCCGGGGATGAGCTGCGTCAGCGACGTCGACCCCGATACGCCGCTCGGGGCGGCGGCGGTGGGCCGCCGGTTCGTTCGTGAAAGGAGGATCTGTTCGAGTCGTGCTCCCGGCGAAAGCGTAAGGCGCCCCTTCGTGAACGCGCCCAGCACCCACGCCGACACCGCCTGCGTTCGGCGCAGGTTGTCTTCCACCATGCCACTGTTCACGTTGGTGCCCAGCCCTGCGGAACGAGCGCTGGGCGCCTGTCCATTGACCTGTAGCCGTTGCTGCTCCTCGAAATGCGCGCGCGCGCCTGCATCGATGCGGCTCTCCCATCCCCACAGCCCACGAATATGGGACAGGCGAGTTTCCGCGCCCGCGACACGATACTCCCTGAGCCGCCCCTCGTTCCCGCACGTCGTGGAGAGATTCGACATCCCTCCGCAGGCGGGGTCGCTTCGGTCGTTGGGGCGTTGCGTCGAGGTGCTGCTCTGCCGCCACCAGTCGCGCTGCACCGCGTGCGTGTACAGTGTTGTCGTCAGCTGGCGCGCCGCCGAACTGCCCAGGCGGTGCGAGACGACGAGCCCGGTGCGATCGAGTGCCATTCGGTCGTTCAGGAACGGATTCGTGAGAGGGTCCGCCGCATACTCGGCCTCGGTGAGACCGGAGTACGTCACCCGCGATCGTTCAGCGAAGTAGTTGCCGCGCAGCGTCAGCGTCTGCGATGCCGAGAGCGGAACGAGCAGCTTGAGCGACGCGTCCGATAGCTCGCTGCTGGTGTTCTGGCGCGAGCCGTCCCCCTGCTTGCGGAGGGCATCGAGCAGCAAGCCCGCACCGCCGAACGTACCGCCGTAACGCGCGTGGACATTCAGCAGCCCACGGTTCCCGGGCGCGACACGAATCAGGCCGGCGGGACGTCCGGGGATCGCCGGTGTGAGATAGTTGATCACCCCGCCGATCGTTTGCGGCCCGTGCAGGATTTGCCCGGCACCCTTCACCACCTCAATCGTCTCGAGACGATCGATGGGCGGATGGTAGTAGCTGGCATTGTCTCCATACGGCGCCAGCATCACGGGAATCCCGTCCTCCAACAACAGCACTTTCGTGGATCGGGTGGGATTGAGGCCCCTGACGCCGATGTTTGGCCGCAGGCCGAACCCCTCCTCGTCTCGGACGTAGATCCCCGGCACCTTGCGCAAGGCCTCGCTCGTCGTAAAGACGCGTGCGCCGATCATCGTGGCGGAATCCACTACTGACACGGAGCCGGCCAGGCGCCGCCGACTCGCAGACGTCTCGAGGACGCGAACACCCGGCAGCGAGTATGTGGTGTCCCGGCGCGCGCCAGTCGTTCCGGATTCCTGGGAGGTGGCGAACTGGGGTATCCCGAGCCCGATCAGCAGAACCATGCCTAACGAACGTCTGACCATTCTACGTGGCGGTGAAAGGGTGACGGATGCGCCGGACCGACGTCCCCGGATCGGCGCTGCTCCGTGCTCGTAGTTCCCTGTCAGCGCCGGTTCCAGCGAATCACGACAAAATTACTCAGAAATATCGCAGTGCAGCTAGGCCCGCGATATCCGTACTACTACCTATCGCCGTTTCTCGGGATGCAGGCGGTCGGCGGGCACCGACGAAGCACGAGGACACGCGGGGCTCCACGGCGCGTCCTCGCCGCCGTGACCACCATGACCCCAGGACCACCGTGACGCCGAGCGGTGGGGTGGCGGAGGTCGCGGCGTGGCGCGAGGTCCGTCACATCACCGTCGTGAGACCGACGCGGAGGGTGCACTCAGCGTCGCGCCGGCGGGGCCGCAAGGAATGGCTTGACGGCCCGCGCGAACTGTGCGGTCAGGTCGATCTGCCGGGTGCGATGCGCCGCCGTTGCGCAGGAGACGACCTCCTGCACACCGGCGTGGAGTAGATCGTCCACATCGTGGCTGGCGATCAATGGATGGACGGCGACGCAGATGGGGGGGCGGTAGCCGACGAAATGGAGCTGCTCCGCCAGTCGTGCAATGGGCGCCGCGGACTCGAGCACCGACCGGATGATGACGGGGGTGAAGTCCACGCCGTCGGCGGCATTGCGATCCGACAGCTCCAGCAGCGGCGATTCGCCACGATCGTTCACCACCGACAGCAGCGGACTTCGGAGGGAACGTGCGACCACGCGCGACCAGGCATCGGGTCCATTGCGCGGGCCAACCAGAATCGGCCGCGACACGTGGTGGCGGACCCACTCCACGATCTCGGTCGTGCAGTCCACGATCGACAGGGGGACGGAGACCTGTGCCTCCAGCGCGTGTGCGCGCTCGAGCTGTGGCGACACGGTGACGATCCAGTCGAACGCAGACGAGAGGAGCAACGCCGCTGGCGTGGATGTCCCTCCGATGCCGCGCCGCGTCTGTCGGTCGAGTCGCAGGAAGGAGAGATACGGCGCCACCAGCCCCACACGCTCCGCGCCCAGTTCCAGCGCGTGCGTGGCCAGGAAAGCAAGCGGAAGGAGGCGAGGCGAGGGATACGTCTGCGTGCTCACGAGAATCACATGATCGCCCGGCGAGACGACGTCGAGCGTCAGGTGCTCCTCGCCATCGGCGAACGCACGGCGCGACACGCGTCCGAGCGGCACTCCCAGCGGTTCGGCGAGTGATTCGGCGAGCCAGTCGTCGCAGGGATAGGCGAAGAGTCGTACGGACTCCATGGCGAGGAGCGGGTGTGGGTGACGTGCAACAGGAGGGCGCTCAGGTGGCGGAGCCGGTCGCTGATCTTGTCGCCGCCCGACCCGCGCCGCCACGCCCCGTTCGTCGGGAGCAGTCTCGCCGGTCGCGCTGAACGCGGCATGAGGGGCTCATGAAGGGACCGCGGCGACGACGACGCTCGCACGACGGCGAAGCACTCACCGCGTCTTCATCGTGCGCTCAGCGTACCGACGTAACCTCTCCCTGGAGACCGCCATCGCGTTTCTTGCGCCGCCACCCTGCGCCGGAGGACCGTCCGATCGACGGGTCACACACGGATCGATGCTCCGGTCGCCTGAACTGTTCTCACCCTTCGGAGGTGCAGCATGACGCGGGTCGATGACTTCGCCACGCGTGTCGCGCAGGCGATGGGCAGCGTTGCCCAGCGACAACACGCGACGCAGGAAACGACGGCCGCCGAGATGCGGCGGCTTGAACAGGAACGGGAACGCTTCCTTCCGGTTGCCGATGCAATCCACCACCTGGAGATCCGCCCCCGCCTGGAGGCGCTGATCCAGCACTTTCCCAATGCGAGCTGCGAGCACTGGCTCGTCGACACGGGGTTCCACTCGCACTGCTCCTTCGCCCGGACACTGGAGTACCCCGCCAGTGTCAAGCTGACCGTCGGCGTGCTGCAGGATCTCACGCGGCACCAGACGTTTCTCCAGTACCGCGTCTCGGTCGTACCCATGCTCTTCGAGTTCGAGGCGTCGGACACCATGCCTGTCGACGCCGAAAGCCCCGACATGTCCGACGTCGCGGACTGGCTCGAGGACAAGCTCCAGCGATTCCTCGAGCTGTACCTTCGCATTGGCTCGGATCCGGCCTATCAGCGGGACAACCAGCACGTAGACCCGGTGTGCGGCATGCATGTGCAGGCGGGCCGGGCCGCTCGCACGGAGCGATACGCACAACGACAGCACTACTTCTGCTCCGAGGAGTGTCTGGAACGATTTCGACGCGAACCGGAGCAGTACCTGCGGCGCCGTGACCACTCCACGGTGACGGCGGCGGTTGGACCGGCGCAGGGATGACGCGCCCCGCGACGCCCACGACCGCGCTGACCCGTGCGGCCGTGCGGCAGGTGGCGCGTCCGTGTCGGATCTGACTCAAGAGGGCAGGGGAAGTCGAATACTCACCGTCGTCCCGACTCCAACCTCGCTCGCCACCTCGATCCGGCCACCATGTTGTCGCACGATCCAACGCGCAATGGCGAGTCCCAGGCCGGTGCCACGTGGATCGCGGCTGCGCGCGGGATCCGCACGGAAGAAGCGGTCGAAGATGTACGGCACGTCCTCTGGTGCGATGCCGACGCCCGTGTCCACCACGCGGATCACGGCCTCACCTCCCTCGCTATCCAGACTCGCAACCACTCGACCGCTGGATGGGGTATAGCGAATGGCGTTGTCGAGCACGATGAGGAGGAGCTGCGTGAGTCGGTCGCGATCTCCACGCATCGTGACAGGCGACACCCGTCCGAGTTCGAGCCGCTGACCGCGGGACAGCGTGCGGGCGTCGCCGCACACGTTCATCAGCAGTCCGTGCAGCTCCAGTGACTCCAGCTGCAACGGCACGCCGGCGTCGGCGCGTGCAAGCGTCAGGAGATCAACGACCAGGCGCGACAAGCGCTCCGCCTCCTCGTGCGCTTCGAGCAGCGCGTTGCGCTGCTCCGACGGCGGGAGCTTGGTCGCATCGCGCAGCAGCTCCAGGTTGCCACGAATGATCGCGAGCGGCGCTCGCAGCTCGTGCGAAGCATCGGCGATGAAGCGCTGCTGCACGACCATCGCCTCCTCCAGGCTCCGCAACATGGCGTTGAACACCAGGGCCAGATCACCGAGTTCGTCGCGGCTCGTCGGTTCCGGGAGTCGCCGCGAGAAGTCGCCCGCGTCCGCGATGTGACGCGCGCCGTCCGCAAGGACGGAGACCGGGCGAAGCGCGCGGCCAGCAATCAGCCAGCCCATCGCCCAGCCGGCAACGGCCCCCGCGAGCGCCATGCCCGCCATGAGGCGCGCAAAGTGCGCGACGGAGTCGTCGAGCCGCGCCAGCGGTGTATATGCGGCCAGGACGTACACGGTGCCAGGAACTTCGGCGACATGCACGCGCCATCGGGCGCCATCGACCTGCACCAGGCCGATCCGCGCGGGCGGAGCGCTGTCGGCAGGCCACATGGCCGGTGCACGCGCCACGAGCCACGAATACGGGCGCCGCCCCTCCCGTGCCGCGCGCGCCGTCGCATCAAACGTGGGAAAGCGTCCCAGATCCGGCGACTCGATCGCCACACCACCCTCACGGGTGAAGATGCGAATGGGCGTTCCCAACAACCGCGAGGCATCCATCACATGCGTGCGCCCCATTGCATCGGGCGCTCGCGCCACCTCCAGGGCCACGTGCGTCGCCACCCGCGCAAGCATCGCGTCGGCCTCGTCATAGTGCGTGCGCGCGTGGACGGCATAGCTGTACACGCACGTGATGATCACCATGCCGCCGGTCAGGGCACCGTACCACAGTGCCAACCGCAACCGAAGCGAGCGGCCGCGCGCGAGCACACCGGGGCTGTCGCTCACGGTTCGCGAAGCACGTAGCCAGCCCCGCGAAACGTGTGGATCAGCCGGGGCTCGCCATCGGCCTCCAGCTTCTGTCGCAACTGCTTCACATAGACCTCGAGCACATTCGACCCGCCCTCCACGTCGTATCCCCACACCCGCTCCATCAGGAAGTGCTTGGCGAGGACGCGGCGCGGATGCAGCAGAAACTGCTGCAGCACCTCGAACTCGGTCGACGTCAGGTCAATCGCCCGGCTCGCGCGCTGCGCGCGGCGCGTCCCCGTATCGAGCGACAAGTCGTCGAATCGCAGCACCACCGGATGATCCATGTCGCGGCGACGCAGAAGCGCGCGCACGCGGGCCGCCAGCACCTCGAACGAGAAGGGCTTCGCCACATAGTCGTCGGCGCCGTCGTCCAGGCTCCGGACCTGCGTGGCGGCGTCGTCGCGAGCCGTGAGCATCAGAACCGGCGTCGTGTCGTCGGCGGCGCGAAGGCGCCGGAGCACCTCGAAACCGTCCAGCCCGGGTAGCATCACGTCCAGGATGACGAGGTCGGGTGCGTGGTCGCGGGCCTGCGCGAGTCCGTTCGGCCCCGACGGTGCGACATCCACCACGAACCCCTCGTAGGCCAGCCCACGCTTGAGGACGTTGGCGAGCGTGCTGTCGTCGTCGATCACGAGAATACGCGGCATGCGACGCGGGGTGGCAGGTGCAGTGTGGGCAGGCAGCCTTCGGTCCGCCTCACGTCACGGTGCCTCCCACGGGGCCGGCGCGCTGTCAGGGATTCACCGCGCTCTTTATCCGGCGTAAACTATCGATCGCCACACGTCACGGCCTGGTTTGCTCGGCTTCGATCGTCACCGACCATTCGGTTCCGTCGCAGCAGGGGCCGCGTCCATCGCACCGCGGATGCCGGCAGGCAAACCGGAACGTCAGCACGCGCGCATCGCGCCGGAACGGGCCAAGCGCCATGTGGTAACGACCCTCCGGACGCGTGGGCGCGGACGCCTCACTCACCGCCTGCTCGCCCCGGGTAAACGGTTCGAGGGCCCAGTGGATCACTCCGGGGCACGGGACGACGATTCGCAGCGACTCTCCCGCCGTGATGGCCCGCAGCGGGCGCGTGAACGTCCACGTCCGCGTCCTCGCGGCCAGGCGCGCCGGCAGCCAGGTGGGCACGTCGCGTCCCGCAAGCCGATACGCGCTGCGCAAGTGAGAGAAGAACAGCCCGTCGAAGAAGTCGTCGCGACCGGAGTCCTGGTCATCGCCCAGCCACCAGAACCAATCGCTTCCTTCCGCCGCCAGCAGCGCGCGCCACGCCGGCGCATCGGGTGCAATGCCCCGCAGCGCGCCGTCCAGGTCGTCGCGCACCAGGCCCAGATACTCCCAGGCGAGGTTCTCGTCCGGCTCCCCGATCCACGTGCCGAGATCGTTCCCCGATCGCGATCCCGCCTCATCGATCCAGGACGCCGTCGCGAGTTCATGCACCACGGAGAGCACCGGACCTCGGTCCGACCCGACGCGAGGCATTCGCCCGCCCTGAAGGTACTCGGACGGTGTGATGGTCTCGACATCGGACGAGGCAGCCAGCGCCGAGTAAAGCGCGCCAAGGAACGGCCGGCCATCGTCCGCGTAGTCGCCCCAGGCGTTCTCGCCGTCCAGGATCACAGTGCACACGCCGTCCCGGCTGGCTTGGTCGTCGGCTTCGCCGAGAGCGGAGGAGCGGGCGCGAAGACGGTCGAAGAAATCCGCCACCGCGTCCTCCGCGGCCAGTTCGTGATACCGAAACCCGATGAGGTCCGACAGCTCGCGGTCGCGGAAGAAGAGCGCGCACCCACGCGCCGTTGTGGCGAGTTGGTACGCTCGCGCACGTACCGCCACGCGCTCCGTCTCGTATCCCCAGCGTCCGGACTGTCGCAGGACGCCCTCATCAGTGGCCACCCACTGTAGTCCGGCGCCCTCCATTCTGGCAACGACCTCTGCTGAGACCGCCCCCTCGGATGGCCACATCCCTCGCGGGCGTACACCCAACGCCTGCTCGATCACATCGAGTCCCAGCGCGATCTGTGTGTCCACGTCTTCGGGACGCGAGAACCGCGCGGGGCGGTTCGTCCCCTCGCGATCGAGGGTCGCGGAATCCGTGTCGAACAGGAGTGGGAGAATTGGGTGTGCGTACGGCGAGGCGCTGATCTCGACCTGTCCGCGCTCCAGCAGCAGCCGGTGCGCCGGCAGGACCGCGCGCACCACCTTGAGCTGTTCCTGCACCATCGCTTCGAGGTCCGCGTGGTCGAAGTCGCGTCCTTGACGCACGAAGCGTGCAATGTCCACCGACTCACCGGTTACCAGCGTCGCCGGAGACTGGCGCATCTCCACGGGAAACCACGCGAGCGAGGCCCACATCTGCAGGTCACGGCGCTCCGAGGTAGTCGAGAGTCCACTCGCGAGCCGCAGTCGCAGGAGTTCGGCGTAGCGCGGGTGGGGATAGATCTGCATGTGCCAGTTCGCATCGAAGAACTCGGCCTCGAGCCGTTCGCGTTGCGAGGCGTCGAGCCGCTCGGCGGGCGTCAGTGTGAGTTCGAGGGCTGAGTCGGTGGCGCCCTCGTCATACGCCTGCAGCTGTTCCACGAGGACGGGCGAGAGATTGATCGTGAGATGCACCTCGGGATGCGAGAGCAACGTGGCCGCCATCCCGTAGTAGTCGCGCAGGGCGTGCAGGCGCACCCAGGGCGCGCTCAGCGCGCCGTGCGATGACTGGCGCGACAGGTCGCGATATTGCGGCTGATGGTGGTGCCAGAGGAGGGCAACGCGCAGCGGCGCGCCACTCATCGTCGGGACTCCGAGTGCGGGTGGTCCGACGCCCGGGACTCGGTCCCGGGCACGCACGTACATCCGTAACCGCAGTCGCATATCGTTCGCTCGAGGCGCGACAGCGACGTGGCGGCCGCATCGAAGTCGACGTCGACGTGACCACTGTGTGCGTCGAGTTCCACGCGTCGCACTCCTGGCACGGCCCTGAGCTGGTAAGCAAGACCGAGGACGGTGTGCTCGAAGTGCAGGTGCTCGACGAGGAAGCGCGCCGTTCGAACCGGGCTGGAGGGAGTCATGTCAAAGCCTCCGGAGAGCCGCGCTGGTCCGGCGACGTCAGGGAACTCCCGCCTGTCGCCGCATCGCGCTCGTGACGCAATCTACAGGCGTGCCCTGAAGGTGCGCTGAGTGCGCCGTGAGGCCGTGCGCGGGGGCCGGACCGACACGCGTCGTGAGGCTTGACGAGAGTCGGCGGGCCCTTGAGCGCCGACCCGACGCGGTCCTCACGCGTCGCTCAGCCCTGCCTCAGCGTCGCCCACCAAGTTGAGGGCAACAGTCGGGAAACGATGCCCATGCAGCTGGCGACGCGACGAGGAGAGCCGGGGATCGGCTCACCGGCGGATCGACGATCGGATCAGGAGATGCTGCTCGACGGTCGCGCCCAGCCTGTCCGGTGCGAGGACAGCCCAAGGGGCGCGGTACTCCCGCGCTCGCTTCGCGTGCCGTGCGCGCCGCGCGTGCTGCACGTGGCGGCGGAGTGCTGGCCCTTTGCTCGGACTGGCGGGCTGGGCGAAGCGGTGGCTGGGTTGGCGCGGGCCCAGCGGGCCACCAATCGATCCGTGCGCGTACTTCTCCCATTGTATGCGCAGGTGCGAACAACCCTCACCGGCGCCGGCTGTGATTGGTTGCCGCGCGACGCGGACCTCGCGGTGACCTCACACGCCGGTGCCGCGCCTCGGGCGTTCGGACGCACCGCGCGCGCGCGGCCAGCCAATGCGTCATCGGCGACGCAGCGCGCGGTGCGGGGGCTCTCTGATGCGATGATTTTCGTCGAGTGCGACGACGCATTCGCGCGACCGGGCATCTATGGCGAGGGGGGAGAGGACTACGCCGATAACGCCATGCGGTTCAGCATCCTCGGCCTCGCCGCCGTCGCGGCGATCCGGCACGCGCAGGCGGCAGGAGAGCTGCGGCCTGTCGTTCTGCACGCGCACGATTGGCACGGGGCGTACGCCGTCCTTGCGCTTCGTCAGGCACAACGACGGCTGCCGGCGCTGCAAGCCGTCGGTACCGTCCTGACCGTGCATAACGCCGCGTACCAGGGACCCGGCGGCGCCACCGCTCCGCTGGGCTGGCCGTGGCCAGCTCCCGAGATGGTCGGGGTCGACTCCCGGACGAGCCCACTCGAGGCCGCCCTTCGGTTGGCCGATGTCGTCACCACCGTGAGTCCGACGCACGCCGCCGAACTGCGCACGAAGGAAGGAGGCTTTGGCCTCGACGACGTGTTTCGCGCGCTGGGCGAGCGGTTCACCGGAATTCGCAACGGACTCGACGTGGCGATGTGGCGGCCTGCCGACGCCGACGCCAACGCCGAGCATCGACGCGGTCCACGGGCGGACATCGCTGAGCGCGCGGTCGCGAAGACTGCGTTGCAGCGACGGTTGGGGCTGAACGTCGATGCCCGCCTGCCGCTCCTCGCCGTCTGCAGCCGGCTATGTGCACAAAAGGGGCTCGACCTGATTCTCGACGCCGGGCTGGCGCTCCGACACGACCTCCAGTTGGTCGTCCTGGGTGAGGGAGACCCCCATCTCGCGCGGGCACTTGAGCAAGCGGCTGCCGCGGCACCGGGCCGTCTGGCCTTCCAGACGCCGTTCGAGGACGACGAAGAGCGTCTCCTTCTGCAGGGCGCCGATCTGCTGCTCATGCCGTCGCGCTTTGAGCCGTGTGGCTTGGCGCAGCTGCGAGCACAGCACTTCGGCGTGGTCCCCGTGGCCCATGCGGTGGGAGGACTTCTCGATACGATTCGGGATGGTGACACCGGCTTCCTGTTCGCACCGCACAGTCCTGAGGCGTTACGACGCGCCGTCGACCGAGCCCTTGCCGTCTACCGCGATTCGCTCGCGTGGGCCCGGCTCGTGCACCGATGTCGAACGTCGGACGTCGGATGGTCGGCCTCCGTCCGCGCGTACGATCGCGCCTATGCGTCGGCCACGGCCCGCGCGGCGCGACGTGCAGTCGAGCATGATCCCGGCGTACTCGGCTAGCATGTCGGCCACCAGGCGATTGCGGGCGTTCGCGCGGGACGCGCGGTGGCTGCCGGCGCTGGTCGGGGCCCTCACCGGGGCGCTCCTGTTGCATCCTGGAACGATGGCCGTGTACTGGTTCGAGTTTCATGGCGAACCGACCTCCGTCGCGAACATGCTCGCCTTTGTGCAGGCCCGCATGCGTGAGGGATTTGGAGGGCCCATGCTCGCGATGAGCGCATTGTTTGCAGCCGTCGGTGCCCTGCACGGCGTGGCGACCCAGGTGACGCTCACGACGCTCGCCGCGCGCGAGCGCACGGTGCACGCCCTGGAGCGCGAACTCGAGCATTCGCTCCCCGCGCTGCTCGCGGCGGGGGAAAGCGACACGCTCGAGTACAAGTCGTCGCTCCGTTGGGACTATCGCGACGGCAAGACCTCGTCCGTGATCGACGAGGCGGCTACCCGGACCATCGCGGCCTTTCAGAACCACCGCGGCGGTACGCTCCTGCTGGGAGTGGACGACAGCGGCGAGGTGCTGGGACTGGAGCGCGACTATGCCTCGTTGCGCCGGCGTGACCGCGACGGCTTCGAGCAGTTCCTGATGACGTGCGTGCAGCGGCGACTGGGGGCCAGCGCGTGTCCCCTGGTGCACGTCATGTTCCATGACCTCGGCGGGCGCGACCTCTGTCGCGTCCTGGTCGAACCGTCGATCAGACCGGTGTTTCACGCGACCGATCGCGGTGTGGAGTACCTGATCCGGGCCGGAAACGGGACGCGCGCCCTCGATGTGAGGGAGGCGACAGAATACATGCGGGCGCGGTCTGCGTGAGCGCGACCACGCGCCCGTCATGGCGCTTCGCTGATGACCTGAACCTCGAGGAGGATTGACGATGACGTGGCGGATGCGTCGCGACTACCTGCCAGCGCTCGGCTTCCGGTTCCTGACGCGATGGTACGATCCCGTGGTCGCCTTCACCACGCGCGAAGGCACGGTCAAGCGTCGACTGCTCGATCACGCGGCGCTTCGGCCATGGTTTCGCGCCCTTGATCTTGGATGCGGCACCGGAACGCTCGCCATCATGGCCAAGGAACGCGAACCAGCCTTGCGGATCACGGGGGTCGATGGCGATCCGGCCATCCTCGACCGGGCGCGCGCCAAGGCCGCGGCGCTGGCGCTCGACATCGACTTCCGGGAAGGTCACTCCACCGCGCTACCGTTCCAGCCGGCCGCCTTCGATCTCGTCCTCTGCAGTCTGTTCCTCCACCACCTCTGGCCTCACGAGCGGCTGGCGACACTCCGCGAGGTGCAACGTGTGCTACGCCCGGGTGGCCGCTTGCTTGTGGCGGACTGGGGAGCGCCGCACGGTGTATTCGCGCGCGCCGGCTTTACGCTCGTTCGCATGACCGATGGCTTCGCGCGCACGCGCGAGCACGCCGAGGGCCGGTTGCCGCAACTGTTCGCCGACGCGGCGTTTGAAGCCGTGACCCTGTGCGACCAGCTGTCCACTCCGCTCGGCACGATGGTCCTCTTCTCGATGCACACGCCGGGCAGTCCGCCATCCGACTCGCCACGGCTGTTGTAGTTGGGCCGGGAGCGGAAACAGTCCCCGCACGCTTCCCTCCTGGGTCATCGGACCGTCCCCACGGTCGCGGCACTTCGCATGCCGCGTGGAAGCAGCGCGTCGGCGCGTGAACGAGCGACACGCGCGGAATCGTCCATCCCCGTGCGTGCGAACACATAGAACCGGTGTAGCTGCCTCCCCGCCTCTACAAACACTCGCTCGCGCGCAGGAAACTGCTGCAGGACCGGGTCGGCCAAGGGCGGGGTCCCGCGCGCGAGGCGGTCCACGAATTGAAGCAGGTCGTGCCCGACGAGTGGCGACCTCCCCTCCGCGCGCAGCCGCGGTGCGAGATGCTCGATCACCGGTCGATCGTCGGTGTTCACCGGCACGCGTACCGCGCTGGTGTCGAGGCCAAGGGTATTGCCAAGGTAGAACAGCCCCGCCATGACATCGCCACCTCCGGCGTACGCCGCACCGGGTTCGCGGAAACGATGCGCGTTCTGGCGGATGGCGTCGAAGTCCAGCGGGCCGACCGACGGCTGGGCGATCAGCGCCACGATTGGCTCACTTGCCGAAAAATTCCCGCGCCAGAGCGACACCTGCGGAAACGCCGCGCGCAGTGTCTGCACGATGATCTGGAACTCCTCGCGGGAAAGCTGATAGAGTGGCAGCCACTGGACGAACAGCCCGTTGTGGGCGAGTCGCGATCGCACCGTGCGAAAGTGCTCGCGCGTATACAGCGCCCCGGCGCCTGCCTGCCACGGCACGAACAGGTCCGCGATGATCACGTCATAGTGCGTGCGCTCCGTCGCAAGGAGATGGCGCCCGTCCTCCACGACCAACCGTACGCGCGGGTCGGAGTACAGTGCGCCGCTCCAAGGGGCGAAAAAGTCGCGCGCGGCGCGCACCACTTCCGGGAGCAGTTCGGAGACAGTGACACGCGTGACCCCCATCTCCAGCGCGGCGCCCGCGGTGAGGCCGGTCCCCATTCCGAGCAGGAAGACCGATTTCGGCTGCGGATGCAGCAGGAGCGGCAGCCTTGCCTGCAGGCGCTCGACCTCGGCGGAACGCGTGTCGCCGAGCACATAACCGTTGTTCAGGCGCATCACGCGGTTGCCTCCACCCTCGGTGACGGCCACCGATCCACCGCTCCCCTCCGCGAATCCGAGCAGCCGCTCGCCGGCACCGAGGCGCACGGTCGGTCCACGAGGCAGGAGTGCGCCGATCGCGAGCGCGCTCAGGACAGCGAGGGCCGCGAAGGACCCCGCCCCATCCTGGCGGGGCTCGGCGAGGCGGACGAGGACCGCCGCCACGCCGTACGCGAGCGCCACCGTCGCAAGACTGCCCCAGTAGTGCAGCAGGGGAAGCAGCAGGAATCCCGCCGCGAGCGCCCCCGCCACCGCGCCGAGCGCGTTGGTCGCGAGCAGCGGGCCTGTCCAACGAACGGCAGCGGGCGTGGCGCGTGTGTAGTGCGAGAGCACGAGCGGAAGCACCATGCCTAACAGCACGCCGGGGACAAGCATGAGCAGCGCGCTTGCGGTACCGATCGACCACAAGTAGGCACCCCACCCCTGTCCAACGGCCAGGGTGGACAGATCGCGCGTGGCGTACACCAGGGCCACCGACGTCAGGGCGCTCGCGGCTCCCGCGAGCGCCAGCGTCCAGGCCAGCCACCGCGACGCGCCAATGGCGCGCACGCCCGACCACGCAACAATCCACGCGCCGAGCGACAGCGAGAGCAGGACCGTGGCCAGGATCATCGCGAAGACGTACGTGGAGTTGTTGGTCACCAGCATGAGCAACCGCGTCCAGAGCACTTCCATGGCCAGCACTCCAAACCCCGAGAGCAACGCCAGCCCGACGGCGAGGACTGGCAGGCGCGCGGGCGCCGCTTCGGTCGGGGCCATCGTCGCGCTCGTGCCGGCCGCGTGACGTCGCCGCAGACACGGCCGCCGCCCGAGGACCACCGCGATCATCCCGACGACGGTGGCGACGGCGACGGCGAGCAGGTAGGTCTGGCGATACCCCACGGCCTGCGGCAGCACGAAGCCGGCGATCACCGCGCCGGCGGCCGCGCCGAACGTGTTGAGCGCGTACGCCAGCCGCAACGATCGCGAGGCGTCGGCACGAGCGCCGGTCGTCGCCTCGAACAGCGCTGGCAGCGTCCCTCCCATGCACACGGTCGGCGGCAGCAGGAGCACCGTCGCGATGGCGAGCCTCGCCATCAGTCGTGCGCCCTCGCCCACGGCGGCTCCACTGGCGAGCGGCGCGTAGCGCAACCACTCCAGCGCCCCCAGTGTGACCAGCGCGCCGGCTGCCGTCCCCAACTCGAGCACCCCGTACAGGAAGAGCGGTCGTTCGCTTCGCGCCGCGCGCGGTGCCCACC
>CAZVDJ010000003.1:0-4441 GCA_964626245.1 uncultured Gemmatimonadaceae bacterium | reverse complement strand
GAGGAAGAAGACGCCGAGCGTGGCGCCGGCCGCCTGCGCCGTGCTCCCGAACACCAGCGAGGCCTCACGCAGCCACAGCACCTCGAGCGCCAGGCCCGACGCGCCCGACAACATCGGGAGTACCAGCAACACTCGCTTCGCGGTCTGCATCGTGCGATTGGGAGGCGCGTGGGGTGCACGGACGGCACGAATGGCCTGCAGACCATCCGTGCCGTCCGTATTGCCACTTCGTCAGTCGAGCGGACAGATGCCTACGGCAGTCGGTCCAGACACCCGGTGACCTTGGGATTGTTCAACTCGCTGATCGGGAGCGGAAAGTTCACGTCACCGCCGTACGTCCCGCCCTTGAAGTAGGCACCCGAGGGAAAGACGGCTGAGGCGGCGCGCGCGTACTGCCGTACCAGTCGGCGCATGTCTGCCAGTCGCTGCGCGCTCAACCACAGCCACATCGCGCGCTCCTGGAAGTGAAATGACACGCGCTCGTCGGCGGACATCTGGCTCACGGCGATGGGCGGCAGGCCAACCGTCGCGCGCAATGCATCATGCCGCGCACCAAACGTCGCAACGTCACCGGCTCGCAGCGCGGCCTCCGCCTCGATGAGTCGCGCCTCGACACCGCTGGCCAGGCGAACGGACGCGGACGGGGAGTCATACAGGCGTTGCAGGAAGAACGGTGTGGCGCCGTCCTGTCCCACCTCGCCATCAGTCCGCACCCACCGTGCGCGTGGGTCCGACATCGACCGGAACGCGACGCCCGTCGTCCCCTCGCGATCCGACACCGAGTACTGCCGATCCACCCCGCTCAACGCAAACACGCCATTCTGTTGTCTGGCCGTCGTCGCGGCGAACTCGAGGTCGAGCCGGAACGTGCTCGGAACGCTGCTCACTGCTTGTGCTGCGTCGGGGAACCGCGCCAGTCCGAGCAGCGCTCGCCCCTTGCCCACGGACGCGAGCGCGCGCGCGGATGACCCGGCGGGGGCACCTGCCAGCGCGCGGTCAAACATGGCCACCGCCGCATCGAGGACCCCCCTCGTCGTGAGCGGATCACCATACTGCAGTTCTCCCGACTCCGTGGCAGTGCTGATCGGAACGCCGGAGCAGAAGTTCTCGCCCAGCATCACGTACGCATACCCCGCCAGCGCGAGCAACTCGGCGCGGCGAACGTCTCCGCTGCTGGCGCGCTCGATGGTGGCAGCGGCGTTCTCCGCCGCGACGCGTGCGCGATGCAGGTTGCGAAACAACGTGTTCACGTCACCGTTGTCGTCCTGCACTCGGCGCTCGTCGAACTGGCGTCGCGTCGGGAACGTACCCGAGTAGGTGACCTCGTCGGTGAATGCGGCCACATGGTGCACCAGCCCGGGCGTCGAGCCATGTCCGGCCGCTGAGCCGCCCACGGCGATGGCCAGGTCGCCGAAGGCGCCGGCCCGTAGGACTTCGAGGCCGGCCCCGCCCGACAGGTTCTCGGGCGTCACGATGTCCGGCGTATCGACCGAGAGCAGGTTGTCGGTACTGCAGGCGCCGGTGACGAGCACCACGGCAGCCATCGACGTGCGCAGCCACCGTCGCCAGGGCGCGCGCGACGTGCACCGGGGCGCGCCGTTCACGGAAGTATCAGTCATGCGTGCGTGCTCGAGTTAGAAGGAGAGATTGAGACGCGCCGTGAAGTAGCGCACGGGTGGCTGCGTCATGAAGTCAGTGGCGCCGAAGTTGCTCTGCCCCGCCTGGTTGATCTCCGGATCGAGCCCGGAGTAGTCGGTCCACACGGCAAGGTTGCGCCCGGCGAGCGCGAGCGACACGTCGCGTGCACGCAGCAGCGCGACCCAGCGTCGCGGAGCGCTGAACGTGAGCGACACCTCGCGGAGCTTGACGAACGAGGCGTCCTCGATGAATCCCGCGTTGGTGCCCAGGAACGCCGCTGCCACCTCGCGCGCCTGGTCGGCCAACGGAGCGCTACGATCGTTGAGTCCCCGCGTGATGCCCTGGATGCTGCGCCACTGCTGCGTGTTGTTGTACAGCCGCTGGCCACCGCGATACTCGAACAACGCACTGGCCTGCACGCCACCCCGGAACCGGAAGCCGTTGCGCAGCGCCAGCTGCTGCTTGGGGAACGGCGTTCCGAGATAGGCGACGGCCGTCGCGACGGAGACCTCGCTCGCGGCCAGGATGCCGTCTCCGTTCGCGTCGGCAGATCCCGTGATCGGGCGCGCCCAGAAGCCGCCCAGGGGATAGCCGACGGTATGGCGCTGCACCCCGAGATTGATGGGCGGGATGCCGGCGCCCAGCGACTGCAGCTCGTTGGTGTTGAGTGACCCGTTCAACGTCACGTCCCAACCGAAGGCGTCGCGCGCCAGAAGCGTCGCATTCACCAGCGCTTCCAGCCCGGAGTTGCGAACCGAACCGAGATTCTCGAAGCGGCCGTTCCCCACGCCCAGCGACGGTGGCAGTACCCGCAGGACCAACGCATCCCGCGTGCGCTTGTCGTAGTAGGTGAGTTCGGCCGTCACGCGACCGTCGGCGAACTGTGCGTCGAGGCCAAGCTCCAGCTCCGCGGATTGCTCCGGTCGCAGCGACGGGTTGCCAAGGCTCCCGAACGTCACCCCCGTCACGTTGCGTCCCCCGAGCGCCACCGGCACGGGCTGGAAGTACCGCAACGCGTCCACCGATCCCGGTTGCAGTCCCGACTTGCCCCACGCCGAGCGCAGGCGCAACGACGTCAGCCCCGGGACGTCGGGGAAGAAACCTTCCTCCGACGCGACCCACGAGACGCTGAGCTTCGGATAGGCCACGAGGTCGTAGTTGTTGCCAAAGGCACTGGCGTCGTCGGCACGCACCGCCCCCGTCACGAACAGCCGGTCACGCCACGCCACTTGCTGCTGCGCGAAGATGCCGACCTTCACGTTCTCGGTTGTGCTCTCGCTTCCTTCCGTGACGGCCGCCGCCCGAATCGAACGGCTGCCTGCCACCAGCTGGCGCCCCGTCGTGTAACGCCCCGTGACATCCTCCCGGATGTACTGCGCGCCCACCGACGTTTCCGCCGACAGCGTCGAGGCCAGCGAGAACGCGGCGGAGGACAACGCATCGACCGTATACGTTGCGCCCACGAATCGGTTCGCGAAGCGTGCCCCCTGGTCGTACCCAAGCCACGCCGGCGCCCGTCCCGTCGGGAAGAACTCGTCGTCGTCGCGACCGATGCGGTCCAGTCCAACATTCAGGCGGTTGCGCCAGAACGACACCGGCGCCCAGTCCAGTCGTACCGCGCCGGTGAGCCGGTTGATCAACTGGCGGCTCTCGACCGCCGTGAGCTGGTCGACGGGAAAGAATCCCCAACCCCCCAGGATCGATGCCGTCCCCTGGCTGGCCAAACCGTTGCCAATCAACCCAAGCTCGTAGTTGCCGTTCAGCGGGAGCCGCAGGTTGCTGTTGACGTAACCGGCAGACACCGACGCGTTGAACGTGTTGCTCAGCGCGAAATCGAAGTTGCTGCGCACGGATGCGCGTTGCAGGGTGTTGCCCGGGAGCACGCCCGTTTCGCGCTTCAGGTCCGAGGACAGGAAGAAGCGCATGCTCTCCCGCCCGCCCGACGCGCTCGCGCCGTACTGCTGCACGGTGCCGGTCCGGAAGGGCGACATCGCTGGCGACTCGAGTGGATTGAGTGACTGCACGCTGGACTGCGCACAGCGCCCAGCGGCGACGTCGGCCAGGCGGCACGCGCTCCCCGCATTCGTCACGCCGCGGAAGCTCGCCGGATACTCGGACACGTCACGCAGGCTCCCTTGCTCAGTGAAGAGCTTCCACTCGGTTGCGCCGGCGCGCCCGCGCTTGGTGGTGATCCAGATGACGCCGTTCGCCGCGTCAGTTCCGTACAGCGTGGCGGCCGCTGGTCCCTTCACGATCTCGATGTTCGCGATTTCGTCCGGATTCAGGTCGTTGAGGCGGGAAGGGGCGTCTCCGCCGGTCTCGAATGACATGGCGCTCACGTCGTTCGACGCGCGCACGCCGTCCACGAAGATGATGGGCTCGTTGGAGAGGGACACGCTGTTCGAGCCTCGAACACGAATGCGGCTTCCCATGCCACTCGTCCCGCTGCTTTGCAGCACTTGCACCCCGGCCGCGCGTGCGGAAAGCATCTCCGACACATTCTTGAGCGCCGCCGGCTGCACGTCAGCCGCCGAGACCGAGGCAATCGCGTTTCCGACTTCACGCTTGCGTTCCTCGCCTGTGGCCGTGACTACCACCGCCTCCAGGCTCAGCGCAACCGCCGACAGCGCGAAGTCCAGCGTCAGCGTTCCTGCGGCAGGGACCTCGCCCGAGAGCGCGGCACGCTGGTACCCGAGACGCTGCGCCACGATCGTGATCGGGCCGGCGCGCAGCCCGGTGAGACTGTACGAGCCATCCGCTCCTGTTGTCGTAGCGAGCGGCGAGCCGTCGATGCGGACCTGCA
>CAZVDJ010000002.1:0-29270 GCA_964626245.1 uncultured Gemmatimonadaceae bacterium | reverse complement strand
GGCCGGCGCGCGCGTGAGCCCCATTGCATCTGCCGGCGTGGACGAGGGGACCGACCTGGGGAGCAACTCCGTCGTCCCGGTGCTGCCGCCGCGCGTGGCACTGCTGGGTGGGGCGCCCGTGCAGGGGAACGCCTTCGGCTTTGCCTGGTATGCCATGGACCAGCGGCTGTCCTATCCCAGCACCCTCGTGGATGCCGGCTTCGTGGCCAACGGAGGATTGGAGCGCTTCACCACGCTCATCATCCCGTCGGTGCAGGCCGCGGCGCTCGATCGGGCGTTAGGCGATGCCGGGCGCCAGCGCGTGGTGGATTGGGTCCGTAACGGCGGCGTCCTCATCACCCTGGACGGCGGCACCTCGTGGGTGACGCAGGAACGCGTGGGGCTGGTGCGGACGCGCGTGCGCCGCGACTCCGTGCGCGCCGACTCGGCGGGCGGGGCACCGCTCCCCGCTGCGCTCCCGGGCGTCATTGCCCGTGCCACGATCGACACGCTGTCGCCGCTGCTGGCGGGGGTGAGCGCGGGCGACCTCCCCGTCTTCGCCAACTCCGACCGCGTCCTCACTGTCCCCAAGGACCTGGCGGCTGGTGAAGCGGTGATTCGTTTCGCCGCCGAGAACCGGGTGCGATGGTCGGGGTACTTCTGGCCGGAGATGCCGGCCAAGGTCGCGCTGTCGCCGTACCTGTGGACCGAGCGGGCCGGCCGCGGGCGGGTGATCGCCTTCGCGCACGACCCGGTGTACCGGGATCTCTATCGCGGGCTGCTGCCCATCTTTGCCAACGCCGTGTTGCTGGGGGGGAGTTTCTGATGACCGACTGCCGAGCGGGGAACGACCGGAGATTCGTGCGCCGCACCCCATCGCGCCGCGCCACGCGACTGCTCGTCCTTGTCTGCGCGCTCGGCGCCGTCGCCGTCGCCCCGTTCGAGGCCAGCGCCCAGGCCCCCCGCCCCCGCGTCAAGCTGCGCGCCTACCAGGTCGACATCACGCTCGACACCCTCGTCTTCGCACGCGACACCGTCACCGCGTCGGTGGGCGAGACCTTTGCCGCGGTACGCGCGGTGTACGCCGCACTCAAGATCCCGCGCGACTATGCCGACTCCACCAACGGGCAGATCGGCACGCTGCGGCATCGTGCCACCTACACGCTGGGCGGCCAGCGGCTCTCCGTCTACTTCAACTGCGGCCAGGGGATTGCCGGCGCCAACGCCGACACGTGGCGCCTGAACATGGCGCTGGTGACCTTCGTGCAGCCGGCGGGCGACGGGAAGACGCGCATCGGGACGGGGATCGTGGCCGAGGCGCAGGACATGAGCGGCACGTCGACCGAGCCGGCGATGTGCGGGTCGATGGGACTGCTGGAGTCGCGCATCCACAAGGAGGTGCGCGCGGTGCTCGAGACAAAGGCGGTGACTGGGCCGAAGTGACCTGGCCGCCGGTGACGGCGAGTCGCCCGTTGGCCGCCTGACGGTTCAGCGCTCTCGCCGTTCTCCGGTGCTCGTCGTGATCAGCACCGCGCCATTCACACCTCGCAGCCCGAACAGCGTGGATGCGTCCTGTCCCCGCAGCACGACGATCTGCTCGATCATCAGCGGGTCGATGTAGAGGTGCAGCGGTTCCCTTGGAATACCGTCCACCACGACCAGTGCGCACCCGTCGTTGCGGATGCGTATGCATGTCTCGTTCTGCACACGCACGCCGGCCAGCCCCTGCCACTGTACGAAGTCGCCGAAGTTGCGCGCGAAGAGCCGCACCTCGCGCATGACCTTCTCGCTCACCGTCCATCCGGCCATGGTGCGGCGATCGAGCCCCCTGGGAAGCGGGCGCTCGCCCTGGACTCGCACTTCCGCGAGCTGCTGCGGGAGCGGCGTGAGCAGGACGATCAGGGAATCCGCCGCGCGCAGCGTTTCGGCGGGGTACGTCATGTAGCGGGGCGCGTAGCCAAGCGCCCGGAGCGATACGACGACGGCGCCGTCGTTGCCAAGCGATGTTCGCGGCGCAATGGCCACTCCGCCTGAGTCAGTGACGGCGCCTGCCGCCTTCGTTGCGCCATTTGGGCGTAGCGCGAGCTGAGCGCCCGCTACCGGCGCGTAGGTAGCCGCGTCGAGCGAGCGCACGCGCATGGTTGCGGCGCCCGATGTCGGCGCAGAGTCCAAGGTGGATTGGAGCAGGAGTACGCCGGCGGGAGCGGCTGCGTTCCGGCAGATCGGTTGTTCCGCGGCCGGCATGCTGTCGGTTGGGAGCACAAGCTCGAGCTGGAAGCGCTCCCCCTCCTGAAGCTCGAACCACGGCGTGCCGAAGGTGGCACCATCGGGTCGGCGGGTGCAGAGCGCATGGGGACCAGTCCGCGGCGACGCGAGGATGCGCGTGCCTCCGATGGTGAGGACGCCGGCGGACGTGCTGCGTCCCTCCTGGTCGACCAGCCAGGTGAGCACGCGCGCATCGGGAGCGCTCGTCGCCGGATCGAGGCGCACCGTCACGGACTGTGCGCGAAGGGGATCGGCCGCGGCCAGAGTTCCGACCAGTGCGGCGACGGTCGAGCAGCGCCAGGAGGGACGGCCGGGCGGAGAATGCCGCGTACGCGCAGCGCTCACCTGATCCCGCGCCGGTGATTCGATACGCCGAGAGCGGGCCGGCACTGTACGTTCCGCGTGCAAAGCCCGTGAGACGCATGCCCACGCGCGGAACCGACGCACGAGCGCGGTTGCCCCCCCCGAGTATCGCTGTATCGTACCATGCTCGCCTCACCGCCAGACACCTGAGCGCTCGTGCGGTTGCTGTGCTCTCCTAGTGTCGGGCGGGTGTGGGCGCTCGTCAAGGCACCGTGTGAAGGTGGAGCCCACCTCCTCGCATGAGGAGCCGGCGGCACGGTGCGATCGACCGCCCTCGCTCCCCAGGTGTTCGTGGCGCGCATGACCTCAAGGTGGTCCCCATGATGTTCGAACTGGTCCGCGGTTCGTGTGCCGCAGGCACGCTCGTGCTTGCCCTTCATGCGGGAAGCGTTCTCGGCGACGGACTCAACATCCCCGCGCTGCAGCCGGCCGCGCGCAGTGCGCACGCACAGTCCCGCTGGCGCATCACCGAGCGTCCGCTCCTGCGACTCGGCGCCACCGACGGCGGCCCGCAGGAGTTCTCGATCGTGACCTCCGTGCTTCGCCTTCCGGGCGGCGAGGTGGTGGTGGCGCTCATGGGGCAAGCCGAGCTGCGCGTCTTTGGACCGGCTGGGCAGCACCTTCGCACTATGGGGCGCAAGGGTCGCGGCCCGGGCGAGTTTCCCGTGCTGTGGCAGGCGTTCCGCGTCGGCGACGACGTGCACGGGCTCGACAACGCCGGCATCACGCAGGTGTTCGGACCAGATGGCCAGTATCGACGTTCGCTCCCTCGTCTCTCGGTCGATGGACAGCGTCTGGAGCGCTTTGGAACGTTTGCCGACGGCTCCACACTCGGCACGTTCTATCCGGAGCCGCTCGCCAAGGTGCCGAACGGTCGCACCCCCTACCTGGCGCAGGTGGTGCGTGTGAAGGGCGACAGCCAGGTGCGGCATGCCAGACTGCCGGCGGGCATCCTGTCGAGGCGGGGTGAGGAACAACCGATGGCCCTGGCATTCGGCCCGCGCCTGCACGCTGCCGTCTTCGACGCGCACTACTGCCTGGGCTACTCCGAGCGCTTCGAGATTCGGTGCCTCGACCTCAGCGGTCGCGTGCTCGCCGACATCAAGCGGCCGCGACAAGCGGCCGCGCGCATCACAGACGCTGATCGGGAGCGCTACTTCGCCGGCATGGACAAGGCCAACCCCGATCCCCGCGCCGCCGACTTCCGCAAGCAGATTCGCATCGTCACGCAGTTCGCTGACACCCGTCCGGCGTTCGGGCGACTCGTGGCCAGCCACTCCGGCGAGCTGTGGGTGAGTCCCTTCGATCCCTCCGATGCGATCGCTGGAACGCTCAACCCCTCGCCTGACGAGCCGCTCACCTGGTCGGTCTTCTCGCGCGAGGGGCGCTGGCTGTCCGACGTTCGCACGCCTGCGCGCTTTCGCCTGATGGACGCCGGGCGAGACTGGATCGCCGGCATCGAGCGCGATGCGGATGAGGTGGAGCAGGTGGTGGTGTATGGGCTGGTGCGGTGAGTGGAGTCTACCTCCGTCGCCTCCAGGACCCATTCGTCCGGCTCGGTCGAAGCCATTCGCCCGCCTGCCTGTCGTCAGCCAACAACGAGCGTCGCATGCCACGGCATTCGATGGCATTCGATACGGTCTGGGAAACGCCGCTCAACGCGTGCTGAAGACCACTGCCCCGCCAGCGGCCCTGCTTCCAAAGAGGTTGACCGCTTCGACCGAACGTAGAATGACGACCGCACGCACCGTTGCGAGTTCAACAACCTTCATGTCGCCAAGTGCCACGTCATCGACAACGACGAGCGCGCATGGGCCCATGCGAATTCGCACGCACTCGCCGGTGGACGATACAGTCACTCCGGGTAAGGCGCGCCACCTAACGAGATCGCCGGGGGCTTGCGATGTCGCACGCAGCGCCTCGACCTGCGCCTCGTCGATGATCCAGCCGGCCAATCCCCGAGGATCGAGACCCATCACCCGTAGCCGGTCGACCGTGACTCGTCGTTCGGTCAGCGTGACGACGACCGGCTCGAGCCGAAGGTCCATGTCGGCTCCTGGAGACGCGCGCGTCTTCGTTGGCCGGTAGCCAACAGCGCGCGCCGACACGACAACGGTCTCCTCCTCACCGGCTGCAGCATCGAACCGCCCGGCGTCGCTTGTTCGCGAAGTGCCCAGGAGGCGGCCGTCGAGCGACGAGACTACCACCTCGACACCCGCGAGTGAGACGCCTTCTGACGCGTGAGGCACCATTCCAACCACGCGTCCTCTCACACGAAACGCGCCGCCCGGCCCGTCCTCACGCTCGGCTGGGCCGTACGCGAGAGGCAAGGTGCCGACCACGTTTGGCCGCGCGCGATGGGTATACGACAGCGCCAGACCAGAGTCGAGGAAGAATGCGCGCGTGCGATGGCGCTCGTACCCGATAGCGAAGACGGTCAGTGCATGAGCGGCAGGACGTTCGGCGAACAACAGCACGCGACCTGCGGTGTCCGACATGCCGACCGCAACCACTCGGCCGTTGGCTTCGAGCAGACTCCAAACGGCGCCAGCTATCGGCCGCGAGGTATCGTCGGAGAGCGTGGTGATGCTCACCACCTGCGCGTCCGACAGTCGGCTGAAGGCGAGCATCAGGCCAACGATGCTCACCCTGCCCGCGGAGAGTGCGCGGAAGTCTGCCACCTACCTGTCCCGCATGGCTGTCGATGGTGTTGCTCGCTGCGGCGTTGTGGGACGACGTACCACCTGCCTCGCTGAGCTCTCCGCACGTAGTCCGCTACCTACCGGGCGATACGACTATCGACTCAGCGTCCGCGCGGGGGCCTACCCGCTTCTTCATTACGATGTGGTGCGATGGACTGTCAAGGTGGACATGAGCGGCAGAGGTCGGGCGGGCTCGTGTGCGGTTCGGGATAGCACCATTCACGACCATACCGCTCGAGCAGGATGAACCGTCCCGGCGTCGGCCCCAAGGGCCGAAGTGTCAGCCGTTGTCGCCATGAGCGGCGCGAACCGGGTGTCGACGCGGACTGACAGTGCGACGCCCCCGCCGCCCCCTCCTACCGCATCCCCAGCCGCCGCATGTCGTTCACCAGCGCCTCCGTGCCTAACGACCGCCCCAGCACGTCGCGCAGCACCTCGCGCGTGGGCCGCGACAGCCCGAACCGATAGAGCCGTTCGCTCAACCACGCATAGCGCTTCCTGTCCGGCCGAGCAAACGGCCCGCGCTCCTGGCGCACCTTGTCGCGCAACTCGGCAACGACCATCGCCCCCAGCGCATAGTTCATCATGTACCCCGGGCTGTCGATCAACTGCCCGCGCATCGCCCACCACCCCCACTCGGGGTGCAGCGCGATGCGCAGGTACTCGCTGGTGATCGACGCCCACTCGGCATTAGGGTCGCGCGTGGGGTCGGCGTGCAGGCGTACCTCCAGCAGCGCCCAGGCCACGTCCATCGCGATGCCGGCGTACTTGGCGCGCATGGCGACGGCCACCGGGACGTCGCGCCGCAGGTAGCGCTGCTGCCACTCGGGCTCGTACGCCTCCAGCGCCAGCAGCTCGGCCAGGGCCTCGGTGAACGGGTCACTGTCGGGCCAGTCGGCAAAGGCGGGGCGGGTGGCCACGGCGCTGATGTGGATGGCGTGCCCGGTCTCGTGCAGCAGCTCCACGAGGTTGTCGAAGCCCCCGGTGCGATAGGTGGCGAACACCCACGCCTCGCCGCCGCCCCAGCCGTCGCGTCCGCGGCGCGCGGGGTGGCCAAACTGCGTGAAGGCGACGGGCGACTTTCCCTCGCGAGGGTCCAGCTCGTAGCGAATGCCCAGCTGCATGGGATCCGCGCCGTTGTCGCGGTAGAACGCGTCGTTGATGTCGCGCAGCGCTTCGCGCGGCACGGACGGCGACAGGATGCGGCTGGCGGCCCCATTCTCGAAGTACCAGTCCCACGGCTCCTGCAGCGTGGGTGGCACGTGGTCGCGCCAGGACGACAGGATGCGCACCAGCGCCGGCTCCACCTGCTGCGGGTCCATCCCTAACGAGCGCGCCGCCTCGGCCACGGGCGACCCCTCGCGCCCCCAGCGCTGCGCGCTGAGCCGGAGCATGGTGCGATAGGGCGACGACGCGGAGCCGTCGCCGGTGACACTGGCCCAGGTGGGGGCGAGCGACAGGAAGAGCGCGCGCCGTCGCTCGGGCGATTCCTCGGTGGCCAGCCGCCCAAGCACGGTCAGGCGATCGGCGGTATCGGTGGGGGTCACGACCCGTGTGGCCTGCGCGCCGTAGCAGGCGTAGATGCGCGCCGACAGGCGGGCGAGCCCGCTGTCGCCCGACGCCAGCACGGCTGGATCGTAGCGGCAGCGATCGCCAGCCCCGCTCCCCGCGCTCGGATAGACCGCCGGGGCAGCAGCGGCGTCGCCAGGCTCCCCCTCTCCTTCGATGCCGGCAGACTGAGCCAGTTGCCGGAGCATCGTTCGCACCGCACTGCGGTCCTCGTCGCCCAGGGCGCCCGCATCGAGCGCCTCCAGCCCTTCGGCCACCCGCTCGCGCAGCGCGCGGTGCGCGCGCCGCATGTCGGCCAGCGCCATCCCCCGCTCGTTCCGCCCCGTCCCGCGCGCGTCGGTGACGTAGATCTGGAAGTAGAGGTCGCGCGTATCGGCGTACTGTGCCTCCAGGCGCGCCAGCTGCTCCTGCGGCGTCCCCCCGACCGGCGGAACCGGCGCCTGGATGCAGGCGGCGGCGATCAGCGCCCCGAGCAGACCGCGGGGGCCGCGCAGGCGCGCGCGCGGCACGCCGAATGCGCGCCTCGCCGGGCGCGCACTATCTTGCCTCAGCCTCCCCTGCTCACAGGTCTCGCGCATGCCGACGTATCGCGCCCCCGTCGAAGACTTCCGGTTCATCCTCACTGAACTGTACGACGTTTCGCAGGTTCTGGCCTACCGGGAGTACGCGGAGGTCACCCCCGACCTCGTGCTCTCCGTGATCGAGGAGGCCGGGAAGTTCTGCGAGGGAGTCCTCGCCCCCATCAATGCCTCCGGCGACGCCGAGGGGTGCCGCTGGGAGAACGGGGTGGTGCACACGCCGGCCGGCTTCCGCGATGCCTATCGCCAATATGCCGACGGCGGGTGGATCGGCCTCGCTGCCGATCCTGAACACGGCGGGCAGGGGCTCCCCCTGACGCTGCGCTACGTGGTGGACGAGATGGTCACCGGGTCCAACCTCTCGCTGGCGATGTACCCCGGCCTCACGCAGGGGGCCTACGAGGCGATCCACACGCACGGCAGCGAGGAGCTCAGGCACTTCTACCTGCCGCGCCTGACGAGCGGGCAGTGGGCGGGGACGATGTGCCTCACCGAGGCGCACGCCGGGACCGACCTGGGGATGATCCGCACGCGCGCCCAGCAGCTGGACGACGGCACCTATCGCGTGACGGGGCAGAAGATCTTCATCACCGCCGGGGAGCACGACCTCACGGAGAACATCGTGCACCTGGTGCTGGCCAAGCTGCCGGGGGCCGCCGCCGGGACGCGCGGGATCTCGATGTTCCTCGTCCCCAAGTTCATCCCCAATCCCGACGGCTCGTTAGGGGCGCGCAACGCCGTCTCGTGCGGCTCCATCGAGCACAAGATGGGGATCAAGGGGTCGGCGACGTGCGTCCTCAACTTCGACGGGGCGGTGGGCTACCTGGTGGGAGAAGAAGGCAAGGGGATGCGGGCGATGTTCACCATGATGAACTCGGCGCGCGGGGGGGTGGGTACCCTGGGGTTGGGGCTGGCGACCCACGCCTACCACAACGCCGTCACCTACGCGCGCGAGCGGCTCCAGGGGCGTTCGCTGTCGGGCACCAAGAACCCCGAGGGGCCGGCCGACCCGATCATCGTGCACGCCGAGACTCGGCGCTCGCTGCTGCAGATGCGCGCCTTCATCGAGGGGGCACGCGCGCTGGCCACGTGGACGGGGATGCTCATCGACCAGGAGGCGCGCGACCCCGACGAGGCCAGGCGGGCGGAAGCGGCCGACCTGGTGGCGCTCCTGACGCCGATCATCAAGGCGCACTTCACCGACCTGGGCTTCGAGACGACCAACATCGGCTTGCAGCTCTTCGGCGGGCACGGCTACATCCGCGAATGGGGGATGGAGCAGTTCGTACGCGACGCGCGCATCGGGCAGATCTACGAAGGGACCAACCACGTGCAGGCGCTGGACCTGGTGGGGCGCAAGCTGGGCGAGGGGAATGGCCGCCTGCTGCAATGGTACGCCGCCATCGTCGCGGCCGAGCTCGAGGCGTGCAAGGCGACGCCGACGCTGGCACCGCACGTGGCGGCGCTGTCGAAGGCGGAGGGCGCGCTGCAGCAGGCCACGGGGTTCATCGCACAGCGCGCCGCCGCCAATCCCGACGAGGCGGGGGCGGCCGCCAACGACTACCTGCGCCTCTTCGGCTACGTGGCGCTGGGGCACCAGTGGCTGCGCACCGCACGCGTGGCAACCGAGCGCCTGCACCAGGGCGGTGGCTTTCCCGCCGCGCACTACGAGGCCAAGCTGGCCACCGCGCGCTTCTGGTTCGAGCGCATGATGCCGCAGGTGGGGGCGTTGCACGCGACGATCACCGCCGGCGCCGACGCGGTGCTGGCGATGCCGCTGGACTCGTTCTAGCGCCGGGCGATCCATGCGGAACCTCCTCTTCCCCCTCGTTGTCCTGGGACTCTTCTGGCTCTGGCGCTGGCGCACGCGGTGGCGCCACGAGCAGGACGCGGCCCGGCGATCGGAGCTGCTGCCAACGCGCGGGACGCGCGTGCTGGTCGACGACACCGGGATCGGGCTCAGTACCGGCGGCCCCACTCGGCGACTGGCGTGGGACGACATCGCGCGGGTGCAGATCGAGAGCGCCGAAGGGGGGCTCGACACCGACGCCGTCACGTGGGTGCTGACACCGCGCGCGGGGGGCGCGCCGCTGCGCGTCTCGCAGACGGCGGTTGGGGCCGACGCGATGATCGCGCGACTGCAGCAGCTCCCCGGCTTTCGCTACGAGCCGATGATCCAGAGCATGATCACGACCGACGCCACGCACTTCCTGGTGTGGGAGCGCTAGCCGGGACGGCGTGACGATGGCGACGCGTGATGCCGGGCGACACGACGGCCGCTGGTCGCTGGGCCGGCGCCTGCTGTTCGTCTTCTTCCTCCTGCTGGCGCTTGGTGCCGCGGCCACGCTCTGGCTCCTGCGCGATCCGGTGCCGGGGATGATGGCGAGGCACGGCCAGCTCACCGGCACGCAGGTGGTGCCGATGGACAGCGCCGCCGGCTACGTCAACGAACGCATCGTGCTGCGCGCCTCGAGCGGCTTGGTGGCGGAGATGCTGATGCGGCGCCCTGCCGTGGTCGCGCCGGCGCCCGGCACCGACTCGGCGGCCGGGTCATTCGCCCCCGCCATGCCTCCAGCGACACCGCCAGCTGCACGCCGTCTCCCCGTCTTCCTCATTCTCGGCGGACACGCCAGCCAGGAGCGCGCGGCGACGCTCATCGAGGACCCCGGCGCCAACATCGTCGTGGCCATGTCGTATCCCTTCGATGGCAACCCGCGGGTGAAGGGGCTGGCCGTGGTTCCGCTGGTGCCGAGGATCCGGCAGGCCATCCTGGACACCCCTCCAGCGGTCATGCTCGCGCTCGACTACCTGCGCGCACGCGCAGACGTCGACACCACACGGATGGAGCTGGTGGGGGCGAGCTTCGGCGCGCCATTCGCCGCGATGACGGCGGCACTCGATGCGCGCGTGACGAGGTTGTGGCTGGTGCATGGGGCAGGCGAGCCGTACACGCTGCTGGAGCACAACCTCAAGCGGAGCGTGCCGTGGGCCGCGCCGCGCGCCGTCGTGGCCGCGCTGGCCAACGTGCTGGCGGCGGGCCCGCGCCTGGCGCCGGAGCGATGGGTGCCGCGCGTGTCGCCGCGCCCCGTGGTCCTGATCAACGCCGCCGACGACGAGCGGCTCCCGCGCTCAGCGATCCTCACGTTGCACGACAGCACCAGGGCGCCGCGCGAGATCATCTGGCTTCCCGGGCTGCACGTGCAATCGAATCGGAAGGGCGTGATCGAGGAGCTCGTGCGCACCGTCCTGGCCCGCAGCGCCAGCGGCCGGGGCGGCGCGCCCTGAGGGGTTGCACGAGCGCCGCGCGCTCCGGTGATCCCAGGCCCTGCGCTATCTTCCGGCATGCCCGCGCCACTTCATCCGCTTCGCCGGCTCATCCGCGTAGCCGCGCCGTATCGGCGCAACGTGGTGCTGGCGACGGCCTTCTCCATCCTCAACAAGTTCTTCGACGTCCTCCCCGAGCTGCTCATCGGCGTGGCGGTGGACGTGGTGGTGAACCGGCGGGAGTCGTTCCTCGCACGGCTTGGCATTGCCGATCCCGTGATGCAGCTGACGGTGCTGGTCGCCATCACCGCGCTCGTCTGGATCCTCGAGTCGACCTTCGAGTACCTGTACGCCATCAAGTGGCGCGGACTCGCGCAGGACCTGCAGCACGACCTGCGACAGGCGGCCTACGCGCACATCCAGCGGCTCCCGCCCGGCTTCATCGAGCGGGAGCGCAGCGGACGCCTCATGGCGCTCCTGAACGAGGACGTGAACCAGGTCGAGCGCTTCCTCAACACCGGCGCCAACGACCTGATCCAGGTCTTCTGCTCGTCGCTGCTGGTGGGGGCGGCCTTCTTCGCCGTGACCGCCTCGCTGGCGGCGTTCGCCCTCCTCCCCATCCCGCTCATCCTCTTCGGCGCCTTCTGGTTCCAGCGCCGGCTGGCGCCGCGCTACGCCGCCGTGCGCGAATCGGCCGCCACGCTCTCGGCGCGACTCAGCAACAACCTGTACGGGATGGCCACCATCCAGGCCTACACGGCCGAAGCATTCGAGGCGACCCACCTGGCCGGGGCGAGCAACGCCTATCGCGAGCGCAACGCCGAGGCGATCCGCGTGTCGGCCGCGATCACGCCGGTGATCCGCATGGCCATCCTGGGCGGCTTCATCGCCACGCTGCTGTACGGTGGGCTGCTTGCCCTGCGCGGCGACATCGGCGTGGGGAGCTACTCGGCGCTCGTCTACCTCACGCAGCGCCTTCTCTGGCCGCTGACGCGCCTGGCGGACATGACCGACCTGTACAACCGGGCCATGGCCTCGGTGCACCGCATCATGGACCTGCTCGACACGCCCACCCCCGCGCGCGCCAGCCTGCCGGTGCCGGGCGACTCGCGCGCCCCCAAGGCGCTGCGCTTCGAGGCGGTGCGCTTTTCGTACGACGGGCGCCCCGCCCTGCGCGACGTGACGCTCGATGTTGCACCTGGCGCCACCGTCGCACTGGTGGGCGCCACCGGGAGCGGCAAGAGCACGTTGCTCAAGCTCCTCATGCGCTACCTGGACCCCGACGGCGGACGCATCCTGCTGGACGGCGTGGACATCGCCAGCTACGACCCGACCTCGCTCCGCCGGCTCATCGGCTACGTGGCGCAGGAGCCGTTCCTGACGGACGGCACGATCGCGGAGAACATCGCCTACGGCGCGCCGGCGGCGGACCGCGCCAAGGTGGAGCGCGCGGCGCGCGCGGCGGAGGTGCACGACTTCATCGCCGCACTTCCGGATGGCTACGACAGCCTGGTGGGTGAGCGAGGGACGCAGCTGTCGGGCGGGCAGCGACAGCGCATCGCCCTCGCCCGCGCCTTCTACCGCGAGCCGGCCATCCTCGTACTGGACGAAGCCACCTCGGCGGTGGACAACGAGACCGAGGCGGCCATCCAGCGTTCGCTGGCGCGCGTGAGCGAACGGCATGCGCTCACGACCATCGTGGTGGCCCACCGCCTGTCGACGGTGCGGCACGCCGATGCCATTCACGTGGTGGAGCAGGGGGAGATCGTGGAGTCGGGAACGCACGACGAACTGCTGCGGCGCGACGGCACCTACGCCGCGCTCTGGCGACTGCAGACCGGAGAGACGGTGCGTGTCGATGCTGCCTGATCCCGCGCGCCGCAGCGTCCGGGTAGCGCTCGCCAACGTGCGCTATCCCGCCACGCCGGACGACTCGGTGGCGCTCGTGACCCAATCGATTGCGCAGGCGGGGACGCGGCACGCCGACATCATCTGCTTTCCCGAGTGTTATGTCCCGGGCTACCGCGGAATGGGGCACGCGCCGCCGTCCCCCGACGCCGCCTTCCTCGAACGGGCGTGGGCGGCGATCGACGACGCCGCGCGCGCGGCGAACGTCGCCGTCCTCCTTGGCACCGAGCGCCCGGCGAGCGACGGTCTCCTGATCACGACGCGCGTCACCCGCCGCGATGGGACGCTGGCGGGGTGGCAGGACAAGGTGCAGCTCGACCCGTCGGAGGACGGCCCCTACACGGCGGGAGCAGGGCGCGCGGTCTTCGACCTGGACGGCGTCACGGTGGGGGTGGCCATCTGCCACGAAGGGTGGCGCTACCCGGAGACGGTGCGCTGGGCGGCCAGGCGCGGCGCGCAGGTGGTCTTTGTCCCCCACCTCCACCAGGCCGAGGGCGATTCGTTCCGGCCATCGGTCTTTGGCGACCCCGCCAACTCGTTTCACGAGAAGGCGCTCCTGTGCCGGGCGGCGGAGAACACCGTTTTCGTGGCGGCGGCGAACTACGCGAGCGACGGAACACCCACGACCGCCACCGTAGTGCGCCCCGACGGCACGGTGCAGGCGTACCAGCCCTACGGCCAGGAGGGGCTGCTCGTCACCGACCTGGACCTCGCGCAGGCCACCGGCCTCCTGGCGCGGCGCTACCGGCCGATCGCGTTGTAGCGGCGCCGCGGCGGCGCGCCCTTCACCTTCGCGTCGCCTCCGCCAGGTGCACAAGCAGGCGGTCGAGGAACGGGCGCTGTGCCTCGAGCAGCTTGCGCCGAGCGTCGGCCTCGCCAAACCAGGCGCAGCGGTCGATCTCGGGAAAGGTGACGATGTGCCCCGAGCCACGCGGCCACTCCATCGAGGTGGTGTTGCTGCGCACCTCCGCCGGGTCGGCGTCTCCCTCCCACGCCCAGGCGTGGACGACCTTCCCCGACTTCTGGCGCACGCTCCCAAGGGGATGGAAGGGGGGCGACGGTTCGAACCCCGTTTCCTCGAGGAATTCCCGCCGCGCGGCGTCGAGCAGCTCCTCGCCCTGGGCCACCTCGCCCTTGGGGACGGTCCAGGCGCCGGCGTCGCGCCGTTGCCAGAAGGGCCCGCCCGGGTGCGCCAGGAAGAACTCGACGCCACCTGCGACCCGTCGGTACAGCAGGAGGCCGGCGCTCGGGGAGCTTCGTCGTGCGGGCATCCCCAATGATGCGTCGGGACAGGGCGCCGGGGCAGCGGTATGTTTGCCGCGACCCGTCCCCATGTGCCTATGCGCCAGCACCACCACCGCTACCGCTACCGCCGCCTTCCCCTCGCCCTCGCGGCCAGCTGCAGCGCGCTCCTCGCGCTGGTGTTGGCGCCACGCCCGACCGGCGCGCAGGGCGCCGGGGCGACTCGCCCCAACATCATCTTCATCATGACCGACGATCACGCCGCGCACGCCATTGGCGCGTACGGATCGAAGGTCAACCGGACGCCGCACCTGGATCGCCTGGCCCGCGAGGGGGCGCTGCTCACGAGTGTCTTCGCCACCAACTCCATCTGCACGCCGAGCCGGGCGGTCATCCTCACCGGGCAGTACTCGCACCTCAATGGCGTCACCGTCTTCAATCGCTTCGACAGCGCCCGCGAGACCGTGGCCCGTCGGCTGCAAGCAGGTGGCTACCACACGGGGATGATCGGCAAGTGGCACCTGGGGAGCGACCCGGTCGGCTTTGACCAGTGGGAGATCCTCCCCGGGCAAGGGGCCTATCACGACCCGGTGCTGTACACGGCGGCGCGCGAGTCGACCTACACCGGGCGGTACGTCACCGACGTCATCACCGACCTGGCCATCGACTTCGTGGACAAGCGGCCGCGGGGCAAGCCCTTCTTCCTGATGATGCACCACAAGGCGCCGCACCGGCCGTGGGAACCCGACGATGCGCATGGCGCGCACTTCGCGGCACAGCGCATCCCCGAGCCCATCACCTTCTGGGACAACTACCAGACGCGCACCGACGCCCTGCGCGAGAACCGCCAGCGCGTCGCCACCGACATCAGCAATCGCGACCTGAAGCTCACCCCGCCCCCCGGCCTTTCGGGCGAGGCGCTGACCCGGTGGCTCAACAGTTCACCCGACACGGTGGTGGTGATGCGCGACGGCGCACCGGTGACGCTCAAGGGCGAGGCGCTGGTGCGCTGGAAGTACCAGCGCTACATGCAGGACTACCTGGCGACGGTGCAATCGGTGGATGAGAGCGTGGGACGCGTGCTCGCGTACCTGGATCGCACCGGACTCGCGCGCAACACGGTCGTCATCTACACGAGCGACCAGGGGTTCTTCCTTGGCGACCACGGGCTGTTCGACAAGCGTTTCATGTACGAGGAGTCGATCCGCATGCCGTTCCTGGTGCGCTGGCCGGCGGGGATCCGTGCCGGAACGCGCAGCGACGCCATGGGGCTCAACGTCGACTTCGCACCGACCTTCCTCGAGCTCGCGCGCCTCCCCGTGCCGTCGGGGATGCAGGGGCGCAGCCTGCTCCCCGTGCTGCGCGGCGCCACGCCGCGCGACTGGCGCACCTCCATGTACTATCGCTACTACCACGATCCGGGCGACCACAACACGCGCGTGCACTACGGCGTGCGCACGCGCACGCACAAGCTGATCTACTTCTGGAAGAAGGAGCAGTGGGAGCTGTTCGACCTGGTGCGCGATCCGTACGAGCTGCACAACCTGTACGGCGAGCCCGGGATGCGCGCCCTGGCCGATTCGCTCAAGGGCGAGCTGCGGCGCCTGAAGCGCGAGCTGCGCGACGACGACCAGCTGGCCGACGTGCAGCTGCCGAACGGCGTGGACGGACCGGTGGCGCGCCTGCGCGGGAGGTGAGCACGCCGCGGCGTGCCCACCCCCCACTCAGTCCTTGTACGGATCCCACTCATTGGCGCCCGCCATCACCACGATGAGCGGACGCAACGTGTGCAGCACTTCGATGGTGCCGCGCTGCTGCGCGAGCACCTCCGGGAGCCGCCGGTACGCCTGCGGCGCCTCGTCCAGCCCACCGCCGCGCAGGGTCACCCCAAACTCGGCGAGCCAGCCGTGCATCATCTCGTTGGTGATGAGCCCCTCCTTGATGACGGTGCCTGACTTGCGGTGGATCTTCCCCGCCGCCGCCGTCCGTGACATCACCCGCCCCGCCCCGTGCACCGTGGAGAAGAGCGCTGCCTGGCGCAGGTCGACGTCGGCGTGCGCCGGTGCCTCACGCGCCCCCTGCACGATGACCGCGTTGTCACCCATCGACCCGCCCACGAACCCCTTCTGGCCGGGAAAGGCCGGCGTGGCGCCCTTGCGCACCACCACCAGCTCCTCGCCGTCGTGCACCTCCTTCCAGGCGAAGTTGTGGTGGTTGTGCACCAGCTCCACCTCGTTGGCGCCAAGCATCGCGACCACCTTGCGCGCCACGTACTCCCGCCCGGCGTAGGCGTACTGTCCCGCGAGGTTCATCAGCGTCCAGTAGGCATCACCCAGCGGCGTCGCGAGGTCGAGCAGCACCTCGCGCTCCGGCGCCCGCGCCCCCCACTCCAGCCCCTGCGACAGCGCCAGGAAGTTCGACGCGATCGTGTGCCCCAGCCCGCGAGAGCCGAAGTGGACGCCCACCCACAGCGTCCCTGACTCGTCGGCGAAGAGGTCGACGTAGTGGTTCCCCGACCCAACTGTCCCGAGCTGCGCGCGCGCCTTGGCGCGCAACTCGTCGCGGTACTTGGGCGGGACGGCGCGCCACGCCTCCGCCTCGAACAGCGGGTGGTCGATGGGTGCGTCATCGGCGGTGTTCTTCCGCCCCACGCCAAACGACAGGGTGCTGGCGATGTCGTCGGCGAGGTTGGACAGGATGCGCGCGCGCTCGTCCCCTTCGCCCAGGAGCGAGAGGTCCAGGTCGGTGCGGATGGCGGCGTTCCCGCAGGCGATGTCGAAGCCGACGCCGACCACGGACACCTGGTTGCGGTAGGCCGCCACGCCGCCGATGGGCATCACGTATCCCACGTGCCCATCGGCCATGAGCGCCGAGCGCACCGCGCGCGACGCGACGTCGTGCAACTGCGTGATGGTATTCTCGTCGTGAGTTCCGAAGATCATGGTCATCTGTCGTGGGGAGCGGCGCACCCGAGGCGCCTTACTCCCCCTCCTGTTCAAGGTTGGGATCGACGTCGAGCATCGTCGACAGCCGCTCCAGGTGCCGCGCCTCCTCGCGATCGAGCATGAGCCCGAGCGCGCGCTCGCTGAAGCGCATGGTCATCGAGGTGTCGAACATCGCGAGCACGTTGCGGGTGCGGATGCGGATGATCGACTCGTGCACGTCGGTGAACTCGAGCCAGCGCGGCGCCCACCAGCGCAGCGGCCCAGCTGGTCGGCAATGCGCGCCCCCTCGAAGCGGGTGACGTGATAGATGCCGTGCGTGGTGCGCACCACGACGAACTCCGCGTTGCGTTCGTGGCTCGGCTGCGAGCGGCCGCGCGGGCGCTGCGTGATGTTGGACATGACGACACTCTCCCCGCGCCACGGTGGCGCAGGATGGACGGTGACGATGGCGGGCAAATGAAAGCCCCCATCCGGCTCGTGGCGCGGACGGGGGTGTGGGACCGCTGGCAGCTGAAGGTCAGCTACTCGTCAGTTCCTCACGCCGTCGGCCACGCCTGCTGGCAAGCCCGTAACTGCACGAACGCCCGAATGATCGGGCCCTCGTGCGCCGGACTCTGGTACGTGCTGGGCGTAGAAGCATGGGAACCTGTGCCGCGTGAAGTGTCGTGCGAAAAGACCCGCCGTGTCATGACGGGGTCACAAACTTTCGACAACCCACCCACAAGTCAAGCGCGAATTGCAGGGAGGAGACCTGGCTCGCGGTGCGACTACCGCCCGCCGAAGTCGAGCCCGAGCGTGGTCCTGCCGTCGCCCGACGGCGTCTGCGCGAGCGCCACCGCCTGTTGGTGCAACGTGAACATGCGGGCGATGCCCTCGGTGAAGTGCTGCGGTTCACCGTTGAAGCTCCGGTCGAGCGCCGCGAGCAGCGCGCGGTACGACATGGCAAACTGCTGGAGCGCGGCGCGATGCGCCGATCCCCTGGGATAGTGCGACGCGCGCGCGTTGGGGCGCAGCGGGTACATCGCCGTGAAGTCCACCGGGATCCTAGCCCCCGTGGGGCCCGACTTTGCCGTGTCGCGACGGGTGAAGCTGCGCCCTTCCAGCAGCTCGAGGAAGCGATAGTAGTGCGCGACCTCCTCGCCCTCGCCGTCGCCCAGGATCTTCCGGTCGCCGTCGAAGATGTGCCCCGGCGTCCCTTCACCCTGTTCCACGATCTCGGCGATCGCCTGGTGCGCGGAGGTGCGGTCGGTGACGACGTAGAGCGATCCCGAGCCGTAGTACTGGGCAGGTTGCACCTGCCGGGTAACGTCGCCGCTGAAGACTCGCGCCTCGCCCAACCGCTCGCACAGCGTGTCGATGGCCTGCGCGATGGCCTCGTAGAACTGCCCCAGCGTGTGGAAGTGCCCCGGTTCGGGGCGCGCCCCCTTGCGCTCCGGCTTCTCGATCTTGAGGAAGGTGCGCAACGCCGCGGGCGACAGGCGCTCCACCGACACCTCGAAGGTGTTGCCGCTATGGGGAAGGCGGTGCGGGTACCGCGGGACGAAGGTGCGCCCGGTGAGCCGCGGACGGCCGCCCACCGCGTTGAGCAGGTTGGCCGCCTGCGTCAGGTGCAACATCTCCTCCAGCATCACCGACCGGATGATCGCCGCCGCCTCCAGGTTGGTGCCGGCCGGGATGGAGACCCAGGCGGTGAAGTACGGCGGAATGGTGGCGTGCTCCACCTGCATCGCCACCTGCAGGTGCGCGCGCAGCGAGGCGAGCGTGGTGATGGCGGGATCCCGGCGGCGTGTCATCGGAAGTCCCCCAGCATGGCGGTGGCGGCCCGCACGGCCAGTGCGGCGGTGGTGAGGGTGGGATTGGCCGTCCCCACCGTCACCTGCGAACCTGCTCCCACGATGTAGAGGTTGTCGTGGTCCCACGCGCGCAGGTTGCGGTCGGTGACCGAGTCGCGGCGGCTGGCACCCATGCGGTGCGTCCCCACGATGTGCCCCGACCCCATCACGTTGATCCCCTGCGCCCCCTTCGGCCCCACCTGCACGCGGTTGAAGCCCATCCCCGCCTGCTGGGGAGGGTACGACGTGGCGTCGGTGATCCCGGCGTATCCGCAGATCGCCTTCCACACCACGTTCACCGCCGCGTCGATGGCAGCGAGCGTGTAGTCGGCGTAGCCGTACGACATCACCGGGCGGTGGTTCCCCATCGCGTCACGCACCTGGTCGTTGATGGTGACCCGATTGTCGGGCGATGGCAGCTGCTCGAACATGAAGCCCATCTTGACCATGTGCGCCAGTTGCTGCGCGAGTGCCTGGCGGAACGCCTTGCCGTACACCTGCTTGAGCAGGAGCGACGCCACCTGGCTCCCCGGCGCTCCACTCCACCCCCAGTTGGAAAGCGAGGCGCGGAACGACGCGTGCACCTTGCGGAAGGCGCCGTCGCGCAGCGTCTCCATCCCGCTGGTGGTGTCGGGGCCGCGGAATGGCCAGACGGGTCGCGGCGCCGTCCCCCAGACATACAGGTAGGGGTGGTCCATGAGGTTGCGTCCCACCTGCTTGCTGGAGTTGGCCACCCGCGAGGCCAGGAGGAGCGTGCTGTTCTCGACCGCGTTGGCCGCGAGCACCACCAGCGTCCCGTGCACCGTGCGCACCTGGTGTGCGGGGCTCCCGGGCGCGGCGTACTGCTGGTACTCCACCGCGGCGATGCGCCCGCTCGCGGGGTCGGTGTGCAGCCTGGACACCACGCACTGCGTGCGGATCTCGACGCGCCGGGAGCGCGCCATCGTGTCCAGCGTCTTGAGCGCCGTGTACTTGGCCTGCACCGGACAGATGGGCATGCACACCGAGTTTCCCTGGCAGCGCTGCCCCATGTCGCGATCACCGACGGCCGGCGCCGGCTCGTAGCCGCGCCCGCCGTCATACGCCGCGTTCGGTGACGCATTGCGCCCCTGCGGAATGCTGATCACGCCCAGCGGGTAGGTGCCGCCCGCCAGCTGCACCGACTTTCCCGCCAGCGCCCCCATGAAGAACTGGTCCACGCAGCTCTGCGGCATGCGGTGCATGGGGTAGACGTAGCCCTCGGGAAACCAGACGCCGAAGATGCGCTGGTCCTCCACGTCGGCCGAGACGCCGATCTCCTGCTCGGCGCGCCGGTACGCTGGCTCCAGGTCATCGTAGGTAATGGGCCAGTCGATCCCCTGCCCATACACCGACTGCATGCGGAAGTCGTTGGGGACCATGCGCAACGACGTTCCCTGCCAGTGGAGCGTGGTGCCGCCGAGCATGCGCAGGTAGTCGCTCAGGAACCACGACGAGGTCTGCTGGTCGTAGTAGCCGGTGTGCGTGGGATCGAAGGGCATTCCCGGCGAGGGCGCCGCCGCGTTGTACGGATACGGACCGTTCGGCAACCCTCGCACGCCGCCCTCGGTGTACAGCGTCTGCAGGTACGATTCGTACGTCGCGGGCTTCATCGCCCCCTCGATCCCCGCCTCGAGGATCAGGACGCGCTTCCCCGCCTCGGAGAGGATGCGGGCCACGATCGCACCGACAATCCCGCCGCCGACGATGACGGCGTCGAACTGTTCCTCGCTCATCCGTTCCTCCTCGGCGTCGCCGCCGGTGGTGCCGGCACGTCACCAAAGACGGGTGGCATGGACCAGCTCCCGTGCCCGGTGGGCTTGGCACCGGGTGGATGCGCGCCGGCGCCACGGAACGACAGCTGTTGCTCGTAGGCCTGCGCCGAGGGGACGCGCGACTTGCCGGGCTTCACGCCGGGCGGGTGCTTCTTGAATCCCGCCAGCGCATACCACTGCGTGCTCATGCTGGTCCACGACCCCAGGTACCAGAGCTGCACGATCCCGGCGACCACGGGCCACAGCACGGGCGACGCAAGGATTTGCAGCTGCATGGCGCGCGCGCGCGCCTCGGCACGGCGATGCGACAGCACGTGACGCGTGGCCTTGTCCAGGTCACCCATCACCTCCGCCCCCAGTTCGCCTTGCAGGAGGGCCAGGTACTCGTCGACCAGCCCCGTCCCCTCGAGGTCGGTGGGCGAATAGCCCGTGACCTCGGCCGACAGCTGCAGGAAGTGACGCCGTTGGGCGTGCATTGCGCCCCTCTAGATGCGAGGATGGTTGAGCTGCGTGTGGGCCGAGGCCGCCGCCGGCTGCGACTCGAAGAGGAGGATCCCAACCGTGGGCGGATTCCCCTTGAAGACACTCGCCAGCTGCTTCGTCATCTCATGCTTCGCGTCACCCACCGTCAGCCGCACGAGTCCGGTGGCGGCCGTGGCGCCGGCCGCCACGAGCCAGGTACGGAAAACGCCGAAGACCACTCGCGACGAGGTGATCATGTGCTTCTTCTTGTCCACCACCAGGTTGGCGTAGGCCGGCACCGGCGAGAACGGCGAGATGCCCGGCGCCGGCGCGCCCGGGACGTTGGTGTTCACCTGCAGGTCGAAGATGAACGGGAGCTTCGACTTGGGCGCCGCGGGGGTGGCGTAGCAGCGAATCCACCAGCTCTGCACCCCCGGGTCATTCACGTCGGGGACGGCGAAATCGAACGAGGCGACGAACTTGATCTCCCCGTACTTCTGGCTCCCCGCCTGCACCGCCACCGCGCTGTCACACGGGACGTTGACCCGGAAGTTGCCGTACGTCTTGGACTGATCCAGGCCGCCGAGATAATCCTGCACGCTGAGCGCAGGCTCCGTTCCGGCGCGAAAGCGGGGGAAGGCGACGACGTTGAACTCCACCTCGTCGACATACGACGAGTAGTTGGAGCCGAAGCCGGCGTAGCGTTCGAAGTTGAGGTTGACCAGCGCCTGGCCGTCGAAGATGCCGGGTTCGAGCCCCGTCCCCTTGAGGAGCGGGGTCACGGCCTTGGCCGGAACGCTGAAGAAGACCATCAGCGACTGGAGCGAGGCGTAGTTGAAGTTGCCCAGCGGCTTGGTTTGTTGCGGCTTGGCGGGCATGGCGGAGAAGGGCGGGAGGAAGGGAGGCGGGGACGGCGTGACGTGGCGCGCGCGTTACGTCGTGGCGAGACTCTACGGCACGCCGGGGCCGTTGTCCAGCAACTATTGAAAGCAGGAACGGCGGCGAGGTACGTCCGCGCAACAACATTCAGTGCTTGCGCGCGGCTCCGGGGGGCGCGACGTTGGTCGCACGTGCTGGCCTCGCGCCGCGGGATGGCCCGTGGCCGTTAGGTCGCCCCACCCCCACGCACATGCCCCCCTGCTCCGGTCCCACCCTCGATCGCGACGCGATCGACCGCGTCATCCGGCGCCACATCGCCGAGCTGCGCAAGCCAGGGGCGCTCACCGCGCGCCCGGGGTGGAAGATCACCGATGGGCAGATCACCGGCCAACCGGCGATCGTCGTCACCGTCCAAAAGAAGAAGAAGGGGGTTCCCAGCAGCAGTCGCCTCCCCACCGCCGTCGGCGGCATTGCGGTGGATGTTCGCCAGGCAACGCCGCTCGCCGAGTTGCGCCTGGTGGATCCGGAGGCGCATGCCATCGCCATTGCCCACACACGCGGCGTCCCGCACGAACCGGTGGCCCCGCACGAGCGCCGCATCTCCGACGGCAAGCGACTGTCGTCGATCAAGCCGGCGCGCCCAAGAGTCCTCGCCAGCGCGGCGAAGAAGCCCTTTCTCCCCTACACCCCCGCCCCGAAGGCGCCGCTCCGTGCCGTCACGCGCCCCATGTCGATCGTGGCGTGCGCCAGTCCAGACGCCGGCTTCACCGTCCTCTCCGACTTCCTCTCGGCCACCATGTCGCAGCTCACGGTGGGGCTCTACGACTTCACCTCGGCCAAGCTGCTGGAAACGATGACCGCGCTCCTGCAGCGCGAGAAGCCACGGTTGAGCCTGGTGCTCGACCACCCGGGCCTCAACCCCACCGCAGACCAGACCGACGACCAGACGGTCGCCGCCCTGCGCAAGGCCGAGCCCAGCGCGAGCATCGTGCACGCGCTCACCAGGTCCGATCCGTGGGCCTCGGCGTGGAGCTTCCTTGACTACCACATCAAGGTCGCGGTGCGCGACTCGCGGAGCTTCTGGCTCTCCAGCGGCAACTGGAACGTCAGCAACCAGCCCGACTTTGCCGCGCACGACAACAACGACGGGATGTACCAGAACGCCGACCGCGACTGGCACGTCATCATCATGGATGAGGGGCTGGCGCGCCTCTTCGAGGCATACATCCAGCACGACCACACGGTGGCCAGCGCGCACCAGACCACGCCGGACCGCGACAGCCTGCTCGCGATCACCAACGCCGCGAAGAGCGTGAAGGAGAAAGACGCCGCCCGCCTGAAGGAGAAGAACGAGATCCCGCGCGTCCCCTTCGCCACCAAGCCGCGCACCTTCGCCAAGGCGCGCGTCACGGTGCAGCCGCTCCTCACCCCCGACAAGGGGCGCCGGACCACCATGTACGTGGAGCACGTCCTGGCGCTCATCAACTCGGCGAAGAAGACGCTGCGCGTGCAGATGCAGTACTTCGAGCCGTCGGAGCTGCCGGACGACAAGCCGTTCATGCAGCTGCTCAACGCCGTGTGCGACGCCCGTGCACGCGGCGTCGACGTGCAACTCATCGCCGGGGCGTATGAGGGGCCGCACCTCGAGGCGATGCACGACCTGGGGCTCACCCCGGTGCTGCGCATCCAGCAGAACGTGCACAACAAGGGAATCGTCGTCGACTCACAGCAGGTGCTCGTGAGCAGCCAGAACTGGTCGGCCGCCGGAACGCTGCGCAACCGCGATGCGGGAGTGATCATCCGGCACGCGGGCATTGCCCAGTACTTCGAGCAGATCTTTGCGGAAGACTGGGAAAAGCGGGCCAAGCCGGCGCTGGCGCAGGGCGCAGCGAGTCCCGCGGGCACCGCCGCGAAGACGCCCCCCGGCAGGAAAGCCACCGGGAGGTCGACGGCGAGGACGGCGGCGAAGAAGACGGTGAGAGCGGCGGCGAAGAGGCGGCCGGCCACGCGCCGGAAGGCGGCGCCCGGCCGCAGGCGTTAGGCGCCCCGCGCCGGAACGGGGCGGGGAACCGGGCGCCGCCCGCGCGACTACTGCGCCACGCGTGGCGCGGGCATCGCCTTGCGCGGCAGCTTCTCGTCGCGCATGGCCGCGTTGTAGGCGAACCAGGCCACCACCGTGGCCATCTGCACCATGTCGTCGCGTTGCACCCGGTCCACCACGTCCATGTTGGAGTGGTGCGTGCGCGAGTTGTATTCCAACCGCTCCTGCATGAACTGGAAGCCGGGGATCCCCGCCTGGTCAAAGGCCACGTGGTCGGTGCTGCTCACGCTGCGCGGGCCGAGCGTGGTGACCCCCAGGTCCTTGAGCGGGGCGATCCACTGCTGGAAGACCGGCTGCACCCCGAAGTTCTGCTGGAACCAGATGCCACGAATGCGCCCGGTACCGTTGTCGATGTTGAAGTAGGCCGAGTGCTTGTCGTGTCCCGGCTTGAGCGCCGCACCGTCGGCAATGTGTCGCTTGACGTAGTCGCGCGAGCCGATGAGTCCCTGCTCCTCGGCGCCCCAGAGCCCGATGCGGATGGTGCGGCGCGGCTGCACCCCCAGCGCCTTGAGGATGCGCAGCGCCTCCATCATCGCCGCCGAGCCGGTGGCGTTGTCGGTGGCGCCGGTGCCGGCGTGCCAGGAGTCGAAGTGCGCCCCCAGCAGGACGATCTCGTCCTTGAGCTTCGGGTCGGTGCCGGGAATCTCGGCCACGATGTTGAAGCCGTTGGGGGTGGCCCCTTCGTCGTGGAACTTCACGCGCAGGTCGAGCTCCACCTGCACCGGCACCCCTTTCTGCAGGATGCGGATCATCCGGTTGTAGTGCTCCACCGCCAGCGTCACCTGTGGCGGCATGACGGCGCTGGCATCGCGGCTCCCCGCGCTTCCCACGAAAATCGTCCCGCCGTCCACGCGCTGCGTGGTCCATGACAGGTCGCTGCCGCCGGCCGAGACGTCGGAGTCCGAGCCGCGATCGAGTACCGCGAGCACACCTTCATCAACCCAGAACTTGTTGAGCTGCGCGGCCGAGACGGCTGGCGGCGTGAAGCGCGGCCCCGAGCTCCCTCCCGGAATGGGGGTCGACTCCGCTTCCTTCACGTCCTGCTCGGTCATCTTGAGCACGATGTTCCCCTCGAGCATGCGCACGGCGCGCTCGGGCTGCGGGAGGACGATCTTCCCGCGCAACTTGCCGCGGTACTTGTCCAGGTCTGCCGCGGAGGCGACGAGCACCTGCACCACCTCGCCGCTCACCACGCCGTTCGTCCCCGGCGACCAGGCCTTGGGGTAGCCGATGAGCGGCTGGATCTGCGGCGCGATCATGTGGGCGCTGAAGCGCTCCAGCGACCACCCGCGCCCAAAGGCCCATGGCTCGTAGTGCACGTTGGCCATCCCCCACTTCTTCAGCGTCTCGATCGTCCAGTCGCCGGCCTCTCGGAAGCCCGGGCTCCCCGTTAGGCGCGGCCCCTTCACGTCGGAGAGCCAGGAGATGATGTCCATCACCTGCGAGCGCTGCATCCCTTCCTCGCGGATGCGGCCGAGCATCTGGTAGTCGAGGCTCTCGGCGGACTGGGCGGCGGCCGGCGCCGGTGGCGCCGCGCTCGAGGCGAGCGTGGCGCTGAGGGCAGCAGCAACGACGGTACGGGGGGCGCGCATTTTGGAACTCCGTGACGATGGCGAGAGCGGCGAAGCTAGGAACGCGGGGTGGGGCGAGGAAGGGCGCTGGGCTGGGCCGCTGCCCGTGCCATCTGCGGCACCGGGACGTATGATTTCCCCGCCATGACTTCCTACGACGCCGACGCCATCGTCGTTGGGGCCGGACTTGCCGGCCTCACGGCCACCGCGGAGCTGGTCGACGCGGGCAAGCGCGTGCTGCTCCTGGACCAGGAGCCCGAGACAAACCTCGGGGGGCAGGCCTTCTGGTCGTTCGGCGGGCTCCTCTTCGTCGATTCGCCCGAGCAGCGACGGCTGGGCATCCACGACTCGCGCGACCTGGCCTGGCAGGACTGGTTAGGCTCGGCGGGCTTTGACCGCGAGGAGGACCGGTGGCCGAGCCGCTGGGCGGAGGCGTACCTGGACTTTGCGGCTGGCGAGAAGCGCGCCTGGCTGCGGGCCATGGGGCACCGAGTCTTCCCGGTGGTGGCGTGGCCGGAGCGTGGGGGGAACCTCGCCACCGGGCATGGCAATTCGGTGCCGCGCTTCCACATCACCTGGGGAACCGGCCCCGGGCTGGTGGAGCTGTTCGAGCGGCGCGTGCGGGATGGAGTGGCACGCGGCCTCGTGACGCTGCGCTTTCGCCACCGTGTCACCGCACTCAGCCGCACCGCGGGCGCCATCGACGGCGTGCAGGGCGAGGTGCTGGAGCCCAGCACGTCGGCCCGCGGCACCCCCTCGTCGCGCACGGTCGTTGGACATTTCTCGCTGCACGCCCCCGTCGTGATCGTCACGTCGGGCGGCATCGGCGGCAACCACGCGCTCGTCCGCCGGCACTGGCCGTCGCGGCTGGGCGACCCGCCGGCCTCGATGGTATCGGGCGTCCCCGCGCACGTGGACGGGCTCATGCTCGGCGTGGCCGAAGCGGCCGGCGCACGGCTCATCAACCGCGACCGCATGTGGCACTACGTGGAGGGGGTGCGCAACTGGGCCCCCATCTGGCCCATGCACGGGATCCGCATCCTCCCCGGCCCCTCGTCGCTCTGGCTCGATGCCCGCGGCCGCCGCCTGCCGGTCCCGCTCTTTCCCGGCTTCGACACGCTGGCGACGCTGCACTGGTTGCGGCTGACGGGATTCGACTGGTCGTGGTTCGTCCTCAACCGGCGCATCATCGGCAAGGAGTTCGGCCTCTCCGGCTCGGAGCAGAACCCCGACCTCACCAATCGCAGCTGGCGGCAGGTGCTGGGGCGCGCGCGGGGGGGCGTGCCGGCGCCGGTGCAGGCCTTCGTGGACAAGGGGGCCGACTTCATCGTGGCGCCCACCGTTGAGGAGCTGGCCGGGCGCATGAATGCACTGGCCGGGCAGCCGCTCATTGACCCTGCGGAGCTGCGTCGTGTGATCGAGGCACGCGACCGCGACGTGGCGCACGAGTACGGCAAGGACGCGCAGGTGCAGGCGATTCGCGCTGCGCGGCGTTATGTGGGCGATCGACTCACGCGTGCCGTCCCCCCGCACCGGCTGCTCGATCCCGACGCCGGCCCGCTCATCGCGGTGCAGCTGCACGTGCTGACGCGCAAGACGCTGGGCGGACTGGAAACGGACCTGGCCGCGCGCGTGCTGGGACACGACGGTGAGCCGTTAGGCGGGTTGTACGCCGCCGGCGAGGCCGCCGGCTTTGGCGGCGGCGGGATGCACGGCTATCGCGCGCTGGAAGGGACCTTCCTGGGCGGCTGCCTCTTCTCCGGCCGAACAGCAGGTCGCGCCGCAGCCTCCGCGCTCTGAGCCGAGTCACCCGTCAACCGTCACCCGTCACCCGTCACCCGTCTCAAGTCCCCAGATCCCGATACTTCGCCGCCAGCGGAAAGTCGCTCCCGGCCATTTCACGCACCGTCCACGCCGCGATGCGCTCGCGCACGTCGGCCGGGACATTCTTGTAGCGATCCGCCGACCCGCTCACGAACAGTTCCGCGTTGGTCTGCAGAATGTGCGGCGGGTGCATCTCGAAGTTGTCCTGGTGCTCCTGCATGTAGGCGAACGAGCACTTGTGGACCACGGCGGCGAGCTCACTCGCGCTGAGCGGGGCAACGCCCACGAAGGCCGCCACCTGCTGCACCACTGTCGCCAGGTCCTTCTTCATGTCCTCGAAGTAGACGAAGAGGACATTCGACGGCGACTGGCGCGCGCGCGTCCACCACCCCTTCACGTGGTCGGTCCATGTTCCCCACCACATCAGGTCGGGCGAGGTGTACCACCGCTCGAAGGCCGGGATGTCCGGCGCCATCCCCCCCACATTGGTATCGACGAAGTCGATGCAGCTGGCGAAGCACGACACCGGGTGGCGCGCCACATAGATGTACTTCGCCCTCGCGTCGAACGGACAGAGCGACGCGGGAAGGTGTGTCTTGATGATGCGCGACGGGCGCTCGCGCCCCACCAGCGGCGCCTGGTCCATCGGGACGCTCTTGCGCCCCTCGATCCAGGGCGAGATGGCGTACATCGCCCCGCCGGTCTCCACCAGGTTGCCCTGACCCCGCATCAGCACCTCGTACACCACGTTCTGCATCCATGTGGTGCCGCACTTCATCTGCGTGACGACGAAGACGTCCTCCGGGCGCGGCTGGTACGACGCGGCTGCCTCGAAGGTGGCGGCGCTGCAGCTGCCGGCGGGGCCGGACACCCCCTTGTACTGGATGCGCGAGCGCGCGAAGTCGAGCTTGGCCAGCTTGGCGTTGAGCGCCAGGATGGGTCGCAGCCGGCGCGCGTGTGTCCGGAGCTGCTCCTTGAAGCGGTTCCGCTCGGCGAGTGGCTTGCCGTAGTAGGCCAGTCCCACGGTCTGCTCATCCTCCCACTTGAGGATGGTCGCCAGGTACATCGTGTAGCCGATGTAGGCCACGACGGCGCCGCCAAGGAGCCAGAGGAGGACGGACATGGGGACGGAGGTGGGGGACGGAGGCTAGGGACGGACCCCGGGGACGGACCCCGGGGACGGAGGCCAGGGACGGAGGCCAGGGACGGACCCGGGGGGACGGACCCCAAGCACGCCCCAGGGACGGAGTAGTGAAGGCCGGGCGCGACGCGACGCTGAAACCGGAATCATACCAGCGGGAAGGCAGGGGCATGAATGCCTGGTGCGTCAGTCGCCTTCGGGGAGCGCGCGCGGAAAGTCCTCCCGCAACAGGCGCGACAGCGCCCGGTCGGCCAGCACGCGCCCCTCGTTCTGGCAGCGCGCACAGTAGTTGGTCTCGTTGTCGGCGTAGCGGATGCGCTGCACCGGCGCCCCGCAGTCGGGACAGGGAAGGCCGAAGCGTCCATGAACCGCCATCCCCTCCCGGAATGCCGTCACGGTTTCCGGAAAGCCGGACCCTACCTCCTTCCTGAACCGCTCGATCCACTCGCCCAGCACCTCCTGCGTGGCCAGGTGCAAGCGCCCGACGTCGGCGTCGTCCAGCCGGCGGGTGAGCGCCAGGGGCGAGAGCCGGGCCCGGTGCAGGATCTCGTCGGAGTACGCATTGCCGATACCGCTGAAGAGGCGCGGATCGGTGAGCGCGCGCTTGAGCGTGTGGTTCTCCGAGCGCAGGCGCGTCGCAAAGTCCTCGATCCTGCTCCCCATCACCTCCAGCCCGCCGCGGTCCAGCGACGCCAGCGCCGCCTCGCCGAGCACGAGGGTGATCGAGGCGCGGCGCTTGGTCCCGGCCTCGGTGAGGAAGAGGCGGCCGTGCGGAAAGTGAAAGGTGGCTATCCCGAGTTTGGCGGGCACCTTTCCCCTGGGGTCACGCCAGCGCAGGCGCCCGGCGATCAT
>CAZVDJ010000001.1:0-33153 GCA_964626245.1 uncultured Gemmatimonadaceae bacterium | reverse complement strand
GAAAGCGCGACACCCCGCTCGCGCGCGTGACCTGGGACATGGGCACGGTGATGCGGTCCGGCTGGGCCAGGCGCCCGGCCGCGCGCGACCAGCGGAAGAGCGTCACGTTTCGGTTGCCGGTCGGTTGCGCCGGCAGCTTGCAGCCGATGAGGAGGAGGTCGCGTGCGTGGTCGTACGCCATCCCCTCCAGCTCGCACCACGGCCCCAGCCCGGTGTCGGTGCGCGTGAAGGGGCCGGCCGTCCCCTCCATACCGAGAGTGGCGGTGTAGAGCAGTCCATCGCTTGTCATGACCACCAGCTGCTGGCCGGCGACGGCGATTCCCTCGAGGTCGGCCCGGACCGGGGGATCACCGATGGGAAACGAACGCACGATGCGTCCCGAGGCCGCGTGCAGCTGGCGGATAACGCCGCGTTCATCCCCGTGCGCGTACAGCGCGCCGCGCGCGTCCACGGCCAGCCCGGAGACTTCGCGCAGTTCCGACGGGAGCGGCACCTGCCGTGCGGCGCGCCGCCGCAGGTCGAACCGCCCCAGCGCCGTGGGAGACGCGGCGGGAGGACGCCCGGCGCCCCCTGCCAGGAGGACGACACTGGCAAGCATCACCGCGGCGACCGCTCGGCGCAGGCGGAGGAAGAAATGGCGCATCAGGACGCCTCCGTCCCTTCCGTGAGCATGCCACGCGCATGGCGCGCCTGCGCGCTGGCCTCGTCCCATGCCGAAGCTGCAGCACGCGTGTAGGACTCATCGGACTGCAGCCGCCAACCCGTTGGGTCGGCCATGGCCGCGTCCAGCATCGCATCCAGCCGCTCGCACTGCGCCGGCTCGACGATCGGCACCAGCACCTCGACCCGCCGCCGCAGGTTGCGCGCGCGCAGGTCGGCCGAACCGATGAAATATGCGGGTTGGCCCCCGTTGGCGAAGGTGTAGATGCGGGCGTGCTCCAGGTAGCGCCCCACGAGGCTCACGACGCGGATGCGTTCGGAATGACCGGGAACCCCGGGGCGCAGCGTGCACAAGCCGCGCACCACGAGGTCGACCTCCACGCCCGCGCGTGCAGCGTCGTACAGCGCCTCGACCACCTGCGGGTCGGCCACACCGTTCACCTGCAGGCGAATGCGGGCGGGACGGCCGGCTCGCGCATGCGCGGCCTCGCCGGCAATCCGCGTGACAAGGTCAGTGGCCAAGCCGCCAGGGGCCACCAGGCAGTCACGAAAGCCGATGTGGTCGGGTACCTGGCCCGATGTCAGCGCATTGAAGAGGTCGGTGACGTCGTCGCACACCCGCGTGCGCGTCGTGAAGAGACCGAGGTCGGTGTACAGCCGAGCCGTTGCGGCGTTGTAGTTGCCCGTCGCGACGTGGGCGTAGCGTTGCGGGCCATCGGGCTCCCGGCGCACCACCAGTGCGACCTTGGCGTGCGTCTTGATCCCCGGTACCCCGTGCACGACGTGCACTCCCGCCTCCTCGAGGCACCGCGTCCAATGCACGTTGCGCTCCTCGTCGAAGCGCGCCCGCAGCTCCACGAAGACCGACACCTCCTTCCCCGCCAGCGCGGCGCGGCGCAGCGCATCGGCAATCGGCGACGTGTCACCGGTGCGGTAGAGCGACACCTTGATGGCGATCACGTCGGGGTCGTCGGCCGCGGCCTCGAAGAACCGCACCACCGTGGCGGCGAAGTCGTCGTAGGGATGGTGCACGAGCAGGTCCTCCCGACGGAGCGCCGTCCACAGGCACGCCTCGCGTGCCAGCGGGTCGCGCGCGCCGTGTGGCGCGAAGCGAAGCTCCGCCCGTGGCAGGTCGGCCAACTGGCGAAAGCCAGTCACATCCAGGAAGCCGGGCACCTCCACGACGTCGTCCTCGTCGAGTCCGGCGGCGCGCACCCCCGGCTCGAGGGCCAGCTCACGCAGGAGGAGGCGCCGGATGTCGCGCGGCATCCCCGGCTCCACCTCCACCTGCACGATCGGACGCCGCGCCCGGCGGCGCGCGTGTTCATCCACCGCGTGCAGCAGGCTCCCGGCCACTGCTTCGTCCAGGTCGAGGTCGGCGTGCCGCCCCACGCGAAAGGCGTATGCCCCGTCCAGCACGCGCCCGGGAAAGAGCATCGGCACATGGCGCCGCAGTACCTCCTCCAGCGCCACGAACGTCGAGCCGCCAGGCAGCGAGAGGAAGTGCGGGACCGACGGCGGGATCGCCACCACCGCCAGCTGGCGAAGTCCCGTCGAGGGCTCCCGGTGCACGACCGCGAGATGCAGCTGGCGAGCCGCGATCACGCCGCGGCGATACCCCGGGAGCGCTGACAGGGCGCGCGGGGTGAGCAGCGGATACACCAGCGCGCGGAACTGCTCGTCCAGCGCTGCCTGGTCCGCGGCGCCGAGATCCTGCAGCCGCTCAACCGCCAGGCCGCTGGCGCGAAGCGCCGCCAGCGTCCCCGTGAGTGCCGCATCACGCTCGGCGTACAGCCGCGCCAGCCGCGCGCGTACGCGCCGCAGCCGCTGGCGTGCCGGGTGCGCAATCTCGCCGTCGCCGCCGGGGCGGCCGCGCGCCCGGAGGCGGCCCAGGCGCACCGAGACAAACTCGTCGATGTTGGCCCCGACGATGGCCACGTACCGCAACCGATCCAGGAGCGGGGTGGCGCCGTCCGTCGCCAGCGAAAGCACGCGCTCGTTGAACGAGAGCAGGCTCAGGTCGGCGTCGATCGCCGGCACGCTGGCCGCTCCCTCGCGCGGCGCGCCTTGTCGCTCCGCGCCTTGTCGCGGCGCGCGCCGCCCACTCGGTTGCGCCGTCGAGGGCAACGACACCAGCCATCTGAGCGTGTCGGACCGGGTGAGCGACACGAGCGCGGCGCGCGTCGCCGCGTCGTGCACCTCCCGCGTCTCGATGTGCGCCAGCAGCTCCTCGATCGGGAGCCACGCCACCGCGCCACGCCCCACGGCCAGCGCGGAGTGATCGAGGCCCGTGCAGGACCAGACCTCCAGCGGCGCCCGCCCTTCGCGGTCACCGTCGGTCGTCGAGACGAGCTGCACGTCGCCCCCCGACGTGCCAAGGATCCGCTGCAGCAACAGGCGCGCGGTCAGCTCTCCGCTTCCCTCGAGCACCGGTAGGCGCCAGCCCGACGCGTCGCGCACCGCCGCCACGCGTGGGCCGTCGAGCGCCACCATGGCCACGCGACCGCCGTCACGCACGCGGCGCGCGCTCGCCTCATGCTCCAGCGCCGATCGCAACGCGTGCGCTCGCACCCGTCGCTCCACCGTTGAGGCGCGCAGCCCCAGGCGCGCGGCCAGCGCCTCGCCCACGTCCGCCGCGCCGGGGCGTCCGTCGCGCTGCACGTGCATCGCCACTTCATGGAAGACGGCCGACAACCCGGCGGCACGCACCGTCATCGTATCGGAGGCCAGCGTGTAGGACGACTTGCGAAACCACCTGCGCGACGCGGCGTGCACCGCCTGACGAGTGGTCGCCAGTTCGAGCCACGGCGCGAGTGCAGACGGATCCACGAATGGCCGCAGCTGACGCGTGGCCGCATTGTCGCGCGTGAGCACCTCGACTGCGGAGTGGCCGATCTCGATCGCCGTGCCGGCGCCCGTCGGCCCATCGCTCGCCCCGTCAAAGCCCCGCGCCACCACCAGCGTACCGTGCCCCGCCCCATGGTGGCGCAGGACGCAGCTGACGTCCTGTGCCAGGAGGGCGCCGTCGGCCGTATCGAAGTAGACATCGCGAAAGTCGGTGCGGCGCGGGGTGGTGACGGAGAGCGCGAACGGTGCCCCCTCCGCCACCAGGCGCCCGAGGGCGTCGCCCCCGGGAGCGTCCCACCGACCGACTGCCTGAAAGGTCCTCGGCTTCGTCATCACCTCAGCTCCACTCCCTCGGCAATCGCCGAGCGTTGCAGCGCGTCGAGCAACCGCCCGCGTGAGGTGCGCGGCACGCGGATGCCGTAGCGCAGGACCGTCCTCCCATCCTCCCCCGGCTCACAGGCGCGCAGTTCCCAGCGTCTGGTGCACTCGCGCAGGATCCGCTCGAGTCGCGCCTGCACACGCGCGCCATCCGTCGAGTGGATGCTGAGCACGGCGTTGAAGCGAGGGTCGCGCTGCGGGTCGGACGGCGACGACGCGATGGCCAGGCGCTCGCGCCATGCGCGCGCCGCCAGCCGGAATGCTGCGTCGGAGTCCTCGGCGACGGCTCGCCGGTTCGCGACCCTTCCATCCCGCAGCAGTGCCGCGCGCGCCCGTCGTGCACCTGACGGAGCGCGCGACGTCCAACGGCGCCGCAACCCGCGCACGGGACGGCGCGCCACATCCAGCCAGGCACAGAGCAGCGACACCGCGCAATACGACAGGCACACGGCGAGACCAACCGCCAGCTGTCCGCGTGCCGCCGAGATGCCGGCCGATGTCACCACGCCCAGGGCGATGACGTCGGTCGACCGGCGCGCGCTGCGCCCCACCCGCACGGCGGCCAGCAGCGACACCAGCGCCAGCGAGATCACGGCACCGTGCGGCACGACCAGCACGACGCCCGCCGCCAGCAGCGGCACCGCCACCAGCGACTGCACGGCCGACTGCGACCACCCGCGCCGCCTGGCCGTGATCGAACGCGTCCACATCACCGGAAGCGTCGCCGCGAGCGTCCCGGCCAGGATCCACGAGACGCGGCCCAGCAATGGCGCATGCACACGGGTCGTGAGCAGCGAATCGCCGCCGCTCAGGACCAGGCGCAACGTGCTGTCCCGCCCGGCCATCCACGTGATGGCTGGCACGAGCGTGGCGAACCACGCCGCGAGGCCCAGCAGGCGTCGCATCACCGGTGATGATGGACGCACGCGCACGTTTGGGGTGACAGGCGACATGGGCGATGGCAGGACGTGTCGTGGAGGCTGCTGGGCAGCGGGTGCGCCGAACGGGCGGGGAACGTGGAGCCGGCACGAATGGCCGCCGGGCGTGGTCGTTCGAACTCTCCAGTGGCCTCGCCCATGGCACCCAGGTCGGCGACCATGTGCGCCACCGGGACCACGCCGGTGGCAAGCCACTGCTGGAGTGCACGGGCCCTGGCCGTGTCATCACTGAGCGGGCGCGGGAACAGGAAGCGCATGAACGACATGCGAAGGTCCTCGGATTCTGGCAGGGTGATCAGCGGATCTGCGTGGTGGTGCCTTGCGCGTTGGCCAGCGCCACGCGCGACTGGTGGTAGCGGGCGAGCGCGTCGATCACGAGGTCGCGAGCGCCATTGAGCCCGATGGAGGCATTGATCACGTCACTGTTGCCACTGATCCCTGCCTTGAAGAGCTCGCGCGCTTGCGCGACTTCCTGCTCGGCGAGCGTCAGGCGGGCCTGCGCCGCCGCCACTTCCTCGCGCGTGGCCCGAAGCGTGAGCAGCGCGGAGCGCACGTCGGTCTCCACCTGCCGGCGCGTGTCGGCCATGCGGGCTTCCGCCTCGCGTTGACGCCCCTTCTGCTCCGCGGCGCGCGACGAGGCGCGAAAGCCGTCGAAGAGGGGCGCGGACACCTGGATGCCGTACGAGTACGTGTCGAGCAGGCGATCGACGTCCTTGCCGTTGCGCCCCTGGTCGGCGAAGAGCGAGATCACCGGGTAGCGTTCGGCACGGGCCGCGCGCATCTGGGTCGACGCGCTCACGCTCAGCGCCTGCGCCTCGAGGAAGTCGGCGCGGCGTGCCAGGGCCGCCTGCAGCAGGCCCGACGGATCTTCGTCAAACTCTTCGGAGCCGGGGTCGGCGAGCGAATCCGCGATGGTGATCGGCGCCTCGGCTGCCAACGCCAGCTCATGCTTGAGCTGGAGGAGGCCACGATCGCGATCGCTTCGGGTCGCAATGAGCCGCGCCCTGGCGTCGGCCAGGTGCGCCTGGGCCCTCGTGACGTCGAGGGCGATGCCGACGCCTGCCTGCACCTGCTGCCGCGCGATGTCGACCAGCTCTGCCGCCAGCGCCGAATCCGCGCTGCGCGCGGCGATGCGTGCCTCGGCGCGCACCACCGCCAGGTAGGCCAGCGCACCGCGCTCGGCCGCCTCCTCCGAGGCCTGGTTCACGCCGAAGCGCGCCGCTTCCGCGTCCGCGCCCGCGGCTCGCCAGCCATAGAGGGCAGGCAGGTCCAGCACGCGCTGCGAGAGCTGCGTGCGCAGGTCGGTGGAGCGCACGGGGCCCAGCACCTCGCCGCGTGTGTCGAACGCCGGCTCGCCGCTGGGCGTGGGCATGTTGAGCCCGAGCGAGGCCGTGTTGAAGGTCCGGGCGCTGTACTGCGTCGACGTCGAGAGTGACGGCAGCAGCGCCGAGCGACGTTGCACGGCGCGGGCATCGGCCTGTGCCGATCGTGCGCGGGCGGCCTCGGTCTGCGTGCCGCGGTCCGCTGCGATGCGGGCCGCGCCGCCTAACGTGAGTGAGAGCGGCTGCTGCGCGTGTGCCGTGGCCGGCCGTGCCAGGACGAGCATGACGGCCGCGACCGATGCGCGGACCAGGTGCTGGTGTGCCGACACCGGGCAGACAGGGCGGGATGTGGGCGCGAAGGTGGCGGAGGGCATATGAAGGCGAGTCGATCGTGAGTGTGGTGTTGGGTGCGTATCGCCGCTGGCGGCGACGCCACTGGAGAAGGCAACGCGGGTGCCAGTCCCGCCTCCGCGTGGCACGTCACGCCAAGTCGCTGTCGTCGTGCGACTTGCACCACGCGGGCGCGTCGTGCGTCCTTTGCGGGTCCCCTCTGCGCGTCGCTGGATTTCGCGACGTCGCGAGATCGCGCGATGTCGCCGCGGCCGCTCGCGACGGCCGGTCGCGACGGCCTCTCGCCACGACGCTCGCGACGGCCTTCGGGGATGCTCCCCCTAACGGCAGAGGCCCGCAGCCGTTGGTTCGGGTGCGGGCCTCGCGTGTCGTGCGGTGGTGCGGTGGTGCGGTGGTGCGGTGGTGCGGTAGGGTCAGGCCACCAGGCGCTTGAGCCGGTGCGTGGCAAACTGAAGGGTGACGACTGCCATGACCGTCAGGATCAGGTACTGCGGCCAGAGCACACCCAGGCCGATCCCCTTGAGGAAGACGCCGCGCACGATCTCGAGGAAGTAGCGCACCGGGTTGAGCACGGTGAGCCACTGGAACGCCAGGGGCATGCTCTCCACCGGCGACACGAAGCCCGAGAGCATGACGGCGGGGAGGAAGAAGAGGATCAGCAGCATGAACGCCTCCTGCTGCGTGCGCGAAACGGTCGAGATCAGGAGCCCGATGGCCAACCCGGCCAGGGTGTAGAGGAATGTCGCCAGGGCCAGCGAGGCAAAGGACCCCGTCAACGGGACCCCGAACTGCCAAACCGTCATCACCGTGTAGATCACCAGGTGGAGCAGCCCCAGTCCCAGCACCGGGATGGTCTTGCCCAGCATGAACTCGGCGGGGAGGATCGGGCTCACCATCAGCTGGTCCAGCGTGCCGATTTCCCGCTCGCGCACCACACCAAGTGCGGTGAGCAGCAGTCCGATCATGAAGATCTGAACGCCCATGATGGCCGGCACATTGAAGAACCGGCTCTCGAAGCTCGGGTTGAACCAGGCGCGCGAGCGGAGCTCAACGCCCCCGCCGAGGCGTCGCCCGGTCAGCTTCGCCCCGAACTCGGTGGCGATCTGGTTGGCGTACGACTGCGCCACCGTCGCCTGGCTGGCGTCGGCACCGTCGATCACCGCCTGTACGATGGCGCGACCGGACGCCAGGTCTCGCGAGAAGCCTGGCGGGATGGTGAGTCCCACGATCGCCTCGCCCGTGTTCAGCGCGGCCGTCACGTCTCCCGCGCGGTCCGTGTGCCGCACCACCGTGAAGTAGCCCGTTGCTTCGTAGGCCGCCACCAGCGCCCGCGACTCCATGGTGCGGTCGTGGTCGGCCACGATCGTCGTGATGTCGTTCACGTCCGTCGTTGCGGCATAGCCCATCAGGAACATCTGGAAGATCGGGGAGATGAAGAGCAGGGGGCGCGCCTTGGGATCGCGCCACATCTGCTTCAGTTCCTTTCGCACCATGTGCCAGAGCCGGGACCAGGAGAAGCGGTCCGGCGGTGCATGCGCGGTCGCGTGCATCAGGCCAGCTCCTTCTTGAACTTCGTGATGCCGAGGGTCAGCATCGCCCCGGCGTAAAGGGTGAGCCCCAGCAGGGCCGGCCACAGCACCTCGGTGCCGACCCCCTTGAGGAAGAGCCCGCGCGAGATGGAGACGAAGTAGCGCGCCGGCACCACCCGCGACACCCACTGCAGCGCCACGGGCATGTTGCTGATGGTGTACATGAAGCCGGAGAAGAGCAGCGCGGGCATGTACGTGGCGAAGAGCGCCGCCTGCGTGGCCAGGAGCTGGGACTTGAACGCCGACGAGATGAAGATCCCGAGCCCCAGCACCCCAACCAGGAACAGCGCCGACGACAGTGCGAACAAGGGCAGGCTCCCCCGGAACGGCACGTCGAAGATGCTCACTGCCACCACCAGGGCGACCGCCACGTCGAGGATGCCGATCGCCAGGTAGGGGACGAGCTTGCCGAGCACCACTTCGCTGCGGCTCACCGGCGTGGCCGCGAGCTGTTCCATCGTCCCCCGCTCCCACTCGCGTGCCACCGTGAGCGAGGTGAGCATCGCGGCGATGATCGACATGATCACGGCAATCAGGCCCGGCACGATCATCGACGCGGAGTCGAGCGTTTCGTTGTACCACACGCGCGACTGGGCCGTGAGGGGAGGGGTGGCACGTTGCAGCTGGAGAACCGTCTGCTGCGAGAAGGTGCGGGCGATGGCATCCGCGTAGCCGCGTGCCACCGTCGCCGTCTTGGCGTCGCTCCCATCCAGGCGCAGTTCCACCGGCGCCGTCCGCCCCGCCGCCAACTCGGCGGCGAAGCGCTCGGGGATCACCAGCCCCACCCGCACCCTTCCCTTGTCGATCAGTCCGTCGAGCGCCCCCTCGCTGGCCGGCGACTCGACGAAGGTGAAGTAGCCCGACCGGGCGAACGCCTCGACGAACCGGCGGCTCTCCGCCGTGTGGTCGCGGTCCACCACCGCCGCCTGGATGTTGGTGACGTCGGTGGTGATCGCGTAGCCAAACAGGATGAGCATCAGGAGCGGCAGGGCGAAGGCGAGCGCGAGGCTGCGCGCGTCCCGCCGCAGCTGCAGCGCTTCCTTGCGCGCCATCGCCCACAACCGAGACGCGCTGAACGTGCGCGGGAGCGCACCGTGACTCGTGGCATTCATGAGATGACCGCTCCCCCCGCATTCCGCACGTGCGAGACGAAGACGTCCTCGAGTGAGGGTTCGACCTGCTGAATGGCGAGACAGGAAAGCCCCGCCCCTTCGAGGGTGCGGCGCACCGCCTCCCGGGCCACCGACGCTTCGGCCACGATCACCCGCACCACCCGGCCGAAGAGCGAGGCATCGAGCACGCCGTCGGCGCCGGCCAGCGCCGCCACCGCACGTGGCGCGTCGCTCACCTCCACCCGCAGCACCGGCTCCGGCATGCCGTCGCGCAACGTGTCGGGGGTGCCCAGCGCGATCAGGCGCCCACGGTTCATCAGCGCCAACCGGTCGCAGTACTCCGCTTCTTCCATGTAGTGCGTGCTCACGAATACCGTGGTCCCTCCCTGCGCCAGCTCGTGGATCACGTCCCAGAAGGCGCGCCGGGCCAGCGGGTCCACCCCCGAGGTCGGCTCGTCGAGAAAGAGCACCCGGGGTTCGTGCAACACCGCACACCCCAGCGCCAGGCGTTGCTTCCATCCCAGCGGCAGCGCGGCGGTTGGGCGATCACGATGCTCGTGCAGGCGCGCCATCGACAGCACCCACTCGCGGCGGCGCTCGAGGCGAGTGCCCGTCACGCCGTGCATCCCCGCCGCGAAGTCGATGTTCTCGTCGACCGTGAGGTCGTGGTACAGCGAGAACAGCTGCGACATGTATCCGATCACGTGCTTGATGCGCCCGCCGCTGGTGACCACGTCGTAGCCGGCCACGCTGCCGCGGCCGGCGCTGGGGCGCACGAGCCCGGTCAGCATCTTGATGGTGGTGGTCTTCCCCGCCCCGTTGGGGCCAAGGAATCCGAACACCTCGCCCGGACGCACGGAGAAGCTCACGGCGTCCACCGCGGTGAAGGCGCCGTAGCGCCGGGTCAGGCCGTCCACCGTGACGGCATCGGGCATGAGATCAGGCGGCATGGAGAGAACCCTGGGTGGCGTCGTGACTGCCGCGCGTGCTGCCGTCGGTAGCCGACAGTTCGATGAAGACATCTTCCAGCGAGGGGTCGAAGGCCCGGGACGACTGGATCTCGATCCCCGCCGAACGGAGATGCGCCAGGACCTGTTCGCCCAGCTGTGGCTGTTCGAGCGTCACGTGCAGCGAGCGCCCGTATAGCGCCGCGCTCCGCACGCCAGCCATGCCTTGCAGCTGGGCAGCCGCGCGACGCGGGGCGTTGCATGCGATGGCGATCGATCGCCCCGCCAGCCTGGCCTGCAGCGCCGCCGGCGTATCCAGCGCCGCCAGCCGGCCGTGGTTCAGCAACGCCACGCGGTCGCACCGTTCCGCTTCGTCCAGGTAGGCCGTCGACACCACGGCCGTCGTCCCCCGGGCCACCATCTCGTGCACGATGAGCCAGAGCTCGCGCCGCGAGATGGGATCCACCCCGAACGTCGGCTCGTCCAGCAGCAACACCTCGGGCTCATGGATGAGGGCGCAACAGAGCGAGAGCTTCTGCTTCATGCCGCCCGACAGGTTTCCCGCCAGCCGTTGCTGGAACGCGCCGAGGTTGGAGAAGGCGAACAGGCGCTCCAGTCGCGCCGGGCGCACGGCGCGTGGCACACCGTACAGGTCGGCGTAGAAGTCGATGTTCTCGCGCACCGACAGGTCGCCGTACAGCCCGAAGCGCTGTGCCATGTAGGCAATGCGGTGCTTGACCCCCTCCGGGTCCGACGTGACCGAGGTGCCGGCGACGACGGCATCGCCACCCTCCGGGCGCAGCACGCCGGCCAGGATGCGCAGCACGGTGGTCTTGCCACTGCCGTCGGGACCAACGATCCCGAACAGCTCGCCGCTGCGCACCTCCAGCGACAGGGTGTCCAGCGCCGTGAGGGCACCGTAGCGCTTGGTCAGCGCCTGCACGCGGATCGCGGCGCCTGGCGGGGAGGCGGGAGGCGGGTGGGTCATGTGGCACCTCGTCCCTGCGAGGGGGCGACCGTGAAGCGCACGTCGGCCGGGAGCCCGGGCTTGAGGTCGATCGCAGCGTCGTTGGTGATGCGGACCCGCACCTCGTACACGAGCTTCACGCGGTCCTTCGTCGTCTGCACGTTGCGTGGCGTGAACTCGGCCTCGCTGGCGATGTACGACACCTCCCCCGTGTACATGAGCTCGGGATTGGCGTCGGCAGTGATCGTCGCGCGCTGCCCAAGCTGCAGCCGGCCCACCTGGTCGCCGGGGACGTAGAGGCGCACCCAGCGGTCGCCCAGGTCGCGAATGGTGAGCACGGGCATGCCCGGGGACAGCGTCTCACCGGGCTCGCGATGCCGCACCGTGACCACCCCGTTCATCGGCGCCTCGAGGCGCGTCTGGTCGAGCATGGCGTCGATGCGGTCGATCGTCGCCGCGGCCTGCGCCGTGGCCGCGCGCTGCGCCGCGATGCGCTCGGCGCGCGGGCCGTTTTGCAGGAGCTGCAACTGTTCGTTGGCCTGTGCCACCTCGCCATCGGCGACGCTGAGCGCCGTGCCCTGGCGATCGAAGGCCTGGCGACTCACCAGCGACTGGTCGGCCAGTGGCCGCAGCCGCTCCACGTCGCGTCGCGCCGCGTCACGTCGCTCGGTGGCCACGGAGAGAGCGGCGCGGGCTTGCGCGATCTCCTCGCGGCGACTGCCGGCGATCAGCTCCCGCAGCACCGCCTCGGCGCCCGCCCGCTGCGCCTCGGCCGCGGCCTTCTGCGCCAGCAGCTCGTCGCGCTCGAGCAGCGCAAGTTCGGTCCCCGCCGTCACGGCGTCGCCTTCGCGGACCGTCAGGAGCTCCAGCCGCCCGGCGAGCTGGAAGCCGAGCTCTGCTTGTGTGGCCTCGACCGTACCGGAGGCAGTGATCACGTCGGCACCATCGGCCGCGGCGAGCGTGCGATGGGCCACGAAGGCACCGACGAGGGTGAGCGTGGTGGCCGCAATGAGAATGCGATGGGTCTTTGTCATGGAAGTGGTCTGGACGCGTGAGGACTGTCGTTGGGCCGTTGTCGCGGTGACGCGAGGGTCCCGCTTGCCGGCGCATCCAGCCCAATGCAACCGGATTGCCACCCGCCGGTCAGGCACCGGGGTGCGCTGCAAGTCACGGCGGCGGCTGTAGATGCGTGGTCGGCCCGTGTCACGACGGCGCCTGGTGCGACCCGTCGGCTTCGCGGGATTCCACGACCGTCGCGAGATGTCGCGAGTGTTGCCGCGACGACGGCGCCGTGGGTTGGCGCACGCCCCCGCGCGTTGGGCGCGGCCTAACTCCCTCGAGCGTCGATCGCGAGCTTCTGCATGCGCGAGCGCAGCGTGCTGGGGTTGATGCCCAGCATCTCGGCGGCCCCGCCCGGGCCGTGCACCTTGCCGCCGCTCTCCTTCAGCGCACGGCGGATGTGTTCGCGCTCGCCGTCCTCGAGCGTGGAGATCGTCACCTCGCCCGATGCCGCACTTCCCGCCATCGCGGTTGGGCGCAGCGGATCGTGCAACGCCACGATCGGCCCGGTGGCGAGGACCGCGGCGCGTTCCAGCACGTTCTGCAGCTCGCGGATGTTCCCGGGCCAGGGATACCGCCGAAGCTGCGCCATCGTCTCCTCGCTTACCCCCTTGAGCGGCTTGGCCAGCTTGCGCTGCAGCTGCGCCAGGAGGTGCTGCACCAGCGGCGGGATGTCGTCGGGACGCTCGCGCAACGGGGGAATCCGGATGCGAAAGACGTTCAGTCTATAGAACAGGTCCGCACGAAAGCGTCCGGCGGCCACTTCGGCTTCCAGGTCGCGGTTGGTGGCCGCGATCAGCCGTACGTCGACGGCGATGGGCTTGGTGCCCCCCACCCGCTCGAATTCCCGCTCCTGCAGGACGCGCAACAGCTTGACCTGCGTCTCGAGCGGAAGTTCGCCCACCTCGTCCATGAAGAGCGTGCCCTGGTGCGCCAGTTCGAATCGCCCAATGCGCTGTTGCATCGCGCCAGTGAACGCCCCGCGTTCATGGCCGAAGAGCTCGCTCTCCACCACTCCCTGCGGAATTGCGCCGCAGTTGATCTTGATCAGCGGGCGATCCTTGCGCGGGCTCGCGTCGTGAATGGCGCGCGCAATCAGTTCCTTCCCCGTCCCCGTCTCGCCGGTGAGCAGTACCGTCGTCTCCACCGGGGCCACCTGCCGCACCTTGCGCAGGACCCCCTGCAGCGCGGTGCTCGTCCCCACGATGTGCGTGAAGTTGGCGTCGCTCCGGATCTCATCCTCCAGGTATGCGTTCTCCGACTGCAGCCGCTCGCGGTGCGTCGCCACTTCGCGAAAGAGCTGCGCGCTGCGAATGACCATGGCCGCCTGGTCGGCGAAGATCCCCAGCAACTCGAAGACGACCGGGTCGATGGGGCTGCGCGAGAGGTAGCCGAGTGCACCCAGTCGTTCCCCCCGGTGCACCAGCGGATAGCAGATCGTGCCGCGGACTTCGAGGCGCCGCATGATCTCGGCGAAGCGGGGATCGCCCGCGCGCCACTCGGGGTCGTCGACGAAGTCGTCCCTGCTCACGGGAACAGGGGAGTGGATCATGCGCGCGGCCGGTGTGTCCAGCGCATGAGGGACGAGATGGCGTGATCCGTCAGGCGCAAAATGTGCCCCGCTCATCGTCACGAGATGGAGGTCGCGCCCCGTGACGCCCCGCGCGCCGCCGGCCGCCGGTCCCTCCCGGGCCCGCGTGCGGCACACCGGGCACTCGTCGTCGTCGAGGTACAGGTAGATGTGGGCCACGACCGCCCCGGCCTGTGCCACCAGGGCGTCGGCAATCGACTGCAGCACCGTCGCGAAGTCCTCGGCAGTCGTCATGTGGCGCGTGACGCGCCGCAGGAGCTCCACCTGCACCTCCAGGCGCGCCGCGGGAAGCGGCATCACGTCGTGGGGATCGACGGGGGAGGTCATCGATCAGCCGTCCCGCGTCACGCCGAGTCGCTCCATCCGCGACCGTAGCGTGCTGGCGTTCACGCCCAGCAGCTCGGCGGCCCCGCCGGGGCCGTGGATCTTCCCGTTCACCAGCGCCAGCGCCCGCCGGATATGCCGGCGCTCGTGCTCCTCGAGCGTGACCAGCGGCTCGTGCGACACCGCGATGGGCGCCTCCCGGTCGCTCACCACCAGCGCGTCGCCGATGTCCACCACCGGCCCCCGCGACAGGACGCACGCGCGCTCGATCACGTTTTGCAGCTCACGGATGTTGCCGGGCCAGGAGTATGCCTGCAGCTGCTGCATCCCGCGCCTGGACAACTCCCGCAGCGGCTTTCCCAGCTTGCGCTGGAAGTGCCGCAGGAAGTGCTGCACCAGGAGCGGGATGTCGCTCGGCCGGTCGCGCAGTGGGGGGATGTGGATGGGAAAGACGTTCAGGCGGTAGAACAGGTCGGCCCGCATCCGTCCCTCCGTCACCTCCCGTTCGAGGTCGCGATTGGTGGCGGCCACCAGTCGCACGTCCACCTTCACCGGTCGCACCCCGCCCACCCGCTCGAACTCCTGCTCCTGCAGGATGCGCAGCAGCTTGACCTGCGTGTCGGGCGGCAGCTCGCCGACCTCGTCCATGAAGAGCGTGCTGCGATCCGCCAGCTCGAAGCGCCCGATGCGCCGCTGCATGGCGCCGGTGAACGCTCCCTTTTCGTGGCCGAAGAGCTCCGACTCCACCACCCCCGCCGGAATCGCGCCGCAGTTCATCTTGATCATCGCGCGCTCGCGCCGCGGGCTGCGGCTGTGGATCGCTCGCGCGACGAGCTCCTTGCCGGTTCCCGTCTCTCCCGTCAGGAGCACCGTGGTCTCCACCTCGGCCACCTGCTTGATCTTGCGCAGCACCGTGTGCAGCGCCGGGCTTCCCCCCACGATCTCGCGGAACTCCTGCTGCCCGTGCGCCTCGTCGCGCAGATAGGCGTTCTCGTCGGCCAGCCGCTGCCGGATCTGCTCCACCTCCTCGAACAGGTACGCGTTCTTGATCGCCGCGGCCGCCTGGTCCGCAAAGATGCGCAGCAGGTCGATCTCGAGGGGCTGGATCGGCCTGGCGTACAGCATCCCCATCACCCCGAGCAGTTCGCCTCGGAACTCGAGCGGTTGCCCACCCATCGCCACGATGCCGAGCGTGGCGAGATTGCGCCGTTGGATCTCGTTGTCATCGCCGCGCACCACCGTCGACATGTCGTTGGTGAACTGCGCCGCGCGATCGCGCGCCACGCGCGTCAGGATCGAGGATTCACTCAGCTCGACCCGATGGGGGATGCGCGTCGGACCGCCCGGAGGCGCGATCGAGGCCGCCAGGTGCAGGGCCCGTTGGTCCGTCACCGCCCCTCGCACCTCCGGGTTCGCGCGGCACACCTCGCACTCGGCGTCGGTGCGGTACAGCCAGATGCGCGCCACCGACGTGCCGGTGTGCTCGTGCAGCGCCGTCACGATCGACTCCAGCAGCACGTTGAGCCGCGGGATCGCCGCCATGTCGCGGGTCACCCGTCGCAAGACGTCGAGGTGCGGATTCACCGGAGGGGTCGGTGCCTGGCGCGCGACGCGGCGCCCATGGGTTGGAACTGCGAGGGCGTGAGATCTCCCAATTTCGCGAAATGTCGTAAGGGCACAAGCAGGCTCTCCGGCCGCCAGCGGGAAGGACCGCGCACGCAAGCGCTTGCTGCATCGAGACATACTCGGCGCTTCGGCGCCCGCGCCGCGCCCCACCGCGGGTGGCGCGTCCGTTGCCCTTCATCTCGGCGCGCCGGCTCCGCGGCGCCCGCACGATCACTCGACAGGCAGGTTCCTCCACGTGTCCTCGATCTCCCTCCCCTCTCCCGTGCCGTCCAACGACCCGTCGGAAACCATTCTCCGCGCGGCGCTCGTCGAGTTCAGCGAGATGGGGTTTGCCCTGACGTCCATGCGCAGCGTGGCGCGCCGGGCCGGCGTCTCGCTGCACCTGGTGCGCCGCCATTTCTCAGACAAGCACGAGCTGTTCCGTGACATGGTCCGCTGGACCCTGATCCAGAGCGTTGCCGGTCCGGATGCCATGCTCGCGGCGGTGACCGCGGCCGATCCCTCAGATTCCACCCCCGCCGCCGACGGTGCGGATGGTGCCGATGTCGCGACGGTGGCCGACCTACGCGACGCCGCCCACCAGGTCGGCCGCTTTGCGCGCCGGTACTGGAGCGCCATGGAGCGTCCCGAGATGCTCGCCCTGGTGCGCCTCACCATCGCCGAGCTTCCCCGCTTTCCCGAGTTGGCCGTCTTTCACGCGGCCGAATCGTTCGAGCGACTCCTGCACGAGCTGGAACGGATCATCACCGGCGGGGTGCAGCGTGGCGAGCTGCACACCGCGGATGTTCGAGCCGCCGCCCGCACCGTGCTCGCCACGCTCGCCGCGCACGCCATCTGGTTCGCGTATCCCGATGTCTACGGCGCCCTGACCGGGCCCGACCGGAGTGCCGCGGCAAGCGCCACCATCGAGTCGCTCCTGCGCTCGCTCGGTGCATCTCCCCCCTCGACGGGAGGCGTCCCGTGAGCCCCCTCACCACCAAGCGGGCCCGCAAGCTCGGGGACAAGTCCGGGCGCAAGAAGCCCCACGACAGCCATGAACCGCTGGAGCTTCGTGAGCGGCTCCGGCACCAGTGGGACGTGCTCGACCTCGAACGCCGGATGCTCGAGAACGCCGAGCATCGCGTGCGCTATGGGCTCATCATCTTCGGTGCCGTCAACACCGGTGTCGTCCTGTTCCTCGCGCGCCAGCCCCTGCTCATTCCGCTCTCTCCATCGCTTGCACTGCTGCTGCGCGCGATGGCGGCGCTGTACGTGCTCGTCGCGTTCACCGTCCTTGCCGGCGCACTCCGCTCGCTGCGCCCCGGACTCTCGGCCCGCCAGATCGCGCGCCTGGTCAAGAGTGAACTCGTGCCGGAGCGGCGCGACCAGGTGCTCCTTTCCCTCATCCCCACGGGCGAGGGGCTGGCGCGCCTGAGCGAGCTGCACCGCGCCTGGCGCACCGTGAGCGCCGAGCAGCTGAGTGCCGAGTTGACGCAGGCATGCCTGATCATCTCGACCGACATGGAAGGAAAGGCCATCGTGATGCGGCGCCTGTACGCCTCACTCGGCGTGATGCTGGCATTGGCCGCAACCGTCGTGGCGGGGCTCGCCCTGCTGCGTCCCGGCACGTAGCACCGTCGCGCGGGGAGCCGCGCATCGCCCGCGGCACGGGCGGCCGATGACCGGAGGGGTGTGGCGTCACGCGCGCCGCGCCCCACGCGTATTCTTGCGAGGTTCCCCGCGCCTGTACGCCCCGGCCCCCTCGCTGCGTGTTCATCTCCGACTTCTCCATCCGTCGGCCGATCATCACCGTCGTCTCGATGATCGCCCTCGTCGTCTTCGGCCTGGCCTCGCTGGTCCGGCTGGGAACCGACGAGTTCCCGGAACTGTCTCCGCCCATCGTCTTCGTCGCCGTCGCCTACCCCGGCGCGGCGCCGGATGTCGTGGAACGCGAGGTGGTCACGCGCATCGAGGACAAGCTCTCGGCGATTAGTGGCGTCGACAAGCTCAACTCCTCCTCCACCGACGGCTTCGGTCAGATCGTCGTCCAGTTCGTCTTTTCCAAGGACGTGGACCAGGCGCTGCAGGAAGTGCGCGACGCCATGACCGCGGTGCGCCCGCAGCTGCCGCAGGAGATCCTGGAGCCGGTCCTCAACCGCTTCGATCCCACGCAGCTCCCCATTGTCTCCCTGGCGCTCACCAGCAGGACGCTCCCCACGCCGCAGCTCACGCAGCTGGCGGAGCAGGAGATTGCCGGCGAGCTGCGCGCCATTCCTGGCGTGGCACAGGTGAACCTGGTGGGCGGCGATAGCGCGCAGCTCAACATCAACGTGCGCCCCACCGACCTGGCGACCGCCGGCATCGGCATCGACCAGGTGGTGAGCGCGGTGCGCGCGCAGAACCTCGCGGCTCCCGTCGGGCGCGTGAATGCCCCCATGGAGCATCGCGTCATCCGGCTCGATGGGCGGCTCGAGAACCCCGCGCAGTTCGCCGACCTCGTCGTCGCCCAGCGTGGCGGGCAGCTCATCCGCCTGGGGCAGCTCGCCCACGTGGAAGCCGGCACCGCCGAGGCGACGTCGGCGGCGCTCTTCAACGGCGTTCCCGCCATCGGCCTCGACATCATCAAGTCGCGCGAGTACAGCACCACCGGCGTGGGCGACGCCGTGCGCGCGCGCATCGCCGAGCTGCAGGCCACGCTCCCCGCGGGGGTGGCCATCGAGTTCGTGCGCGATGGCGGCGCCCGGGTGCGCCGTTCGGTGAACAACGTGCAGTCCACGCTGTTCGAAGGCGCGGTGCTCACCGTCCTCGTCGTCTTCCTCTTCCTCAACTCGTGGCGCTCCACCGTGATCACGGGGCTCGCCCTCCCGGTCTCGGTGCTCACCGCCTTTGCCCCGCTCCTCCTGTTCGGCTTCACGCTCAACGTGATGTCGCTCATGGGGCTCTCGCTCGCGATCGGGATCCTGATCGACGACGCGATCGTGGTGCGCGAGAACATCGTGCGGCACGTGGAGATGGGGAAAGACCACGTGCGCGCCTCGCACGAGGGGACCGACGAGATCGGGCTCGCCGTGGCCGCGACGACCTTCTCCATCGTCGCCGTCTTCGTCCCGGTGGGCTTCATGCCGGGGATCGCGGGGCAGCTCTTCAAGCCGTTCGCCCTCACCATCGCCAGCGCGGTCCTCGTCTCGCTCTTCGTCTCGTTCTCGCTCGACCCCATGCTCTCGGCCTACTGGCCGGACCCGCAGCTCGAGGCCCACGAACGGCGCAACCCCATCGCCCGCGCGCTCGACCGCTTCAACGCCTGGTTCGACCGCCAGGCCGAGCGCTACGAGCGGGTGATCGCGTGGGCGCTGGACCACCGATGGTCGATGATCGGGATTGCCGCCGTGTCGATGGTGCTGGCGCTCTGGCTGCAGGTGGCGTTTGGGGGGTTCGGGTTCCAGCCGGTGATGGACAACGGGGAGCTGAACGTCGCCATCGAGACGCCGCCCGGTTCGTCGCTGGAGTACACCACGCTCAAGGCCGAGGAGGTGGCGCAGATGGTGCGCGCGCACCGCGATGTCGTGGCCTATACCTACACCACGGTCGGCAGCTCCACTGGCTCCGGCGCGCTGGACCAGGCCACGGTGTACGTGCGCCTGGTGCCCAAGCGCGAGCGCACCGTGTCGCAGCTCGCCTTCGGGCAGCGCATCCGGGAAGAGACCGCGCGCATCACGGGAGCCGTGGTCTACACCTTTGATGCCGGAAGCCTGGCCGGCAACCAGAAGCAGATGCAGCTCCAGGTGCAGGGGCCCGACGCGCGCGTGCTGGCGCGGCTCGCCGAGCAGGTGGCCGACACCGTGCGCGCGGTGCCGGGGGCGGTGGACGTCGGCCTCTCCACCAAGGGGCAGACACCGGAGCTTGGCATCCGCGTGAATCGCGCACTGGCGTCGTCGCTCGGCGTGAGCGTGGGGCAGCTGGCCGCGTCGCTGCGCTTTGCCTTTGCTGGCGTGGAGGCCGGGACGTGGGTGGACCCGTCGGGAATTTCGCGCTACGTGCGCGTGCGCCTGGCCCCGGAGGCGCGCGCCCGTGCCGCCGACGTGGCGCAGCTCCCCATCCTGCTCACCGGTGCGCCGCGCGGGGCCGGTGAGGCGCTCCCGTTCATTCCGCTGTCGCAGGTGGCCGAGGTCACGCCGGGAACCGGGCCGGCGCGCATCGACCACTACCAGCGCCGCCGGGTGGTCACCGTCGGCGCCAACGTGCTGGGGGCGTCCATGGGAAACGTCGCCGCCGACGTCATGCGGCGCATCGCGACCATCCCGATGCCGCCCGGCTATCGCATCAGCGAGGCGGGACAGGTGGAGAGCCAGAACCAGATGTTCGGCGCCATCATCACCGCGCTCGGCATCGCGGTGCTCCTGATGTATCTCATCCTCGTGGTGCAGTTCGGCTCGTTCCTGGAGCCGCTGGTGATCCTCATCTCGTTACCGCTGTCGCTGATTGGGGTGGTGCTGGCGCTCCTGGCCACGGGTGACACGCTCAACGTGATGAGCCTGATCGGGGTGATGATGCTCATGGGGCTGGTGGCCAAGAACGCCATCCTCCTCATCGACTTTGCCAAGTGGGCACACCGCGACGCGGGGATGAGCGTGCGCGATGCGCTCATCCGGGCTGGGCGCATCCGCTTGCGTCCCATCATGATGACGACGATGGCCCTGATTGCCGGGATGATCCCCGTGGCGTTGGGCATCGGCGAGGGGGCCGACTTCCGCGCCCCGTTGGGGCGGGCGGTGATTGGCGGCGTGATCGCCTCCACCGTGCTCACGCTGGTCGTGATCCCCACCGTGTACGAGATCATGGAGCAGTGGCGCTCGGGCTTCATCCGCCGCTTGCGGGGGAACCGGACGCGCGAGCACTCGGTGGCCACCTCGCCAGCGGTGCCCGAGGGAGCGCCCGGCGACTGAGCGGCCGCCGTGGCGCGCTGGGGGTGACGTAGCCAGTCGCCGCTGACACCAACTCGCGCGGGCGCTCGTAGGCACCCACACCCCTCCCCTTGCTTACCGAGTGGAGCGGCCTTATCCTCTCGGTAACCGAGGGAAGGACGGAGCCTCATGAGCAAGCCCAGTGACCTCGTCCAGGGCACCCTGGACCTCCTCATCCTCAAGATGCTCGCCCTGCAACCCATGAACGGATGGGCCATCGGGCAGCGACTCAAGCAGCTCTCGTCCGACGTGCTCCAGGTCTCGGACGGCTCGCTCTATCCCGCCCTGCACAAGCTGGAGCAGGAAGGGTGGATCACCGCCGAGTGGCGCCAGAGCGAGAACAACCGCCGCGCCAAGTTCTACTCCCTCACCCCGGCCGGCGCCCGGCAGCTGCAGGTGGAAGCCGGCAACTGGGAACGCCTGGCCCAGGCCATCACTGCCCTCGTCCGGTTGCAGGACGCCCCATCGGGAGGTGCCTGATGTCGATCGATCGCTGGCGCCGCAAGCTCGCCATTCGCCTCCGCTCCCTCGTGCACCGCGCAGACGTGGAACGCGAGCTCGACGAGGAGTTGCAGTACCACGTGGAGCGGCAGGCTGCGGAGCACATCAGTCGGGGCATGTCACCGGCCCAGGCACGGGCCACGGCGCTGCGCGCCCTGGGCGGACTGGAATTCCAGAAGGAGCAGGTGCGCGACACGCGCGGCACCCGCCCCCTCGAGGAGCTGGGACGCGACGTGGTCGTCGCCGTGCGCGCCCTGCGGCGCGCCCCCGGCTTTGCGGTCGCGGTGATCCTCACGCTCGCGCTGGGGATCGGCGCCAACACCGCGATGTTCACGCTGCTCCGCGGCACCCTCCTCAAGCCGCTCCCGCACCGCAACGGCGAGCAGCTTCTCTACCTGCGGCAGTCGGCCCCGGGCGCAGGGCAGGCCGACGTCAACTTCTCCATCCCCGAGCTCGCCGACTTCCGCGCCGCGTCGCACACGATCGCCGCGTTCTCCGAGTACTCGTCATCGCTCCCGTTCACGATGGTGGGGCGTGACGGCGAGTCGGCGCGCATCCGGGCCGGGATCATCAGCGGCAACTTCTTTTCGGTCGTCGGACTCTCCCCCGTGCTCGGGCGCCTGACGACGCCCGGCGACGACGGCCCCGCGGCGCCGTCGGTGACGGTCCTGTCGCACGAGTTCTGGCGCGAGCACTTCGCCGCCGACTCCGCGGTGGTGGGGACCTCGGTGGTGGTGAACGGCATGACCTCCACCATCGTGGGCGTATTGCAGCCGGCGCCGCACTACCCCCGTCCCACCGATGTCTTCGTGAACATGGTGACCAGCCCGCACCACCTGGGGGCCACGATGGTCACCGACCGATCGCATCGCATGACCGAGGTCTTTGCGCGGCTCACCCCGGGATTCACGGTGGAGCAGGCGCGCGACGAGGTCACGCGCATCGCCGCGACCATGGCGAGTGAACACCCCGAGGCGTACGACTCGGCGTCGCAGTTCACGGTGTCGGTCCTCCCCATCCGCGACGCCCTCAACGAGCGCGCCTCGCAGGTGGTCTGGCTCCTCATGGCCGCCGCCGGCTTCGTCCTCCTCATCGCCTGCGCCAACGTGGCCAACCTCACCCTCATGCGCGGCATCGGGCGCGAGCGCGAGATGCTCGTGCGTGCCACCCTGGGCGCGGGGATCGCGCGGCTGCGCCGCCTCCTCCTGGTGGAGAACCTCACCCTGGCGCTCGCGGGCGGCGCGTTAGGCGTCCTGGTGGCCTACGCCGGGCTCACCCTGCTCGTGGCCTTCGCCGGCCAGTTCTCGCCGCGCGCCGCCGAGATCCGCATCGACGGCGTCGTGCTGCTGACGGGGCTCGTGACCAGCGTGGCCGCGGCGCTTGCGCTGTCGTACGTGCCGCGGCTGGAGGGGGCGCGCGCCCTGTCCGCCGCCCTCGCCTCGGCAGGGCGACGCACCACGCTGGGGCGCGCGGGGCAGCGCGTGCAACGCACGCTCGTGGTCGCCCAGCTCGCGGTGAGCATGGTGCTGCTGACGGGGGCGGGGCTCCTGGTGCGCACCATCGAGAAGCTCAACGCCGTCGAGACGGGGGTGCGCACCGAGCACGCCGTCACCCTCGACCTCCCCATCGAGGGACCGCTCGAGGCGGCGATCCCCAAGCGCGCCGAACATCTCGCGCGCTACGAACGGATGCGGGACCGGGTGGCCGCCCTTCCAGGGGTGGAGGTGGCGGCGCTGGGGTCGCAGGCGCCGCTGCGCGCCGGCTTCCTGGACTTCGACGTCAAGGCCGAGGGGCGCCCCGTCCCGCCCAACCAGCCCCCGCCGCACGCCGTCTTCCGCAGCGTCGACCCGCAGTACTTCTCGGCGGCCGGCATTCCGCTGTTGGCCGGACGGTCCATCCGGTCCACCGACCGCAGCGGCAGTCCGCGGGTGGTGGTGCTCAGCGCCTCGTTCGCCAGGCAGCTCTTCGGCGACCTTGATCCCATCGGGCGTCGCGTGGCCTGGACCGGCGAGGTGCTGAAGTTCAGCCCCGTCAATGGCGAGTGGCGCACGGTGGTGGGAGTGGCGGGCGACACCCGCGACGCCGGGCTGGAACGGGAGCCGGTCGCGGTGATGTACCTCCCCTTCGCGCAGGAGTTCATCGTCGGCGCCTCGTTGGTGGTGCGCACCAGCACCGACCCCGCTGCGTTGCAGCCGACGATTGCCCGTGCCGTGCGCGAGGTCGATCCGCGCCAGCTCATCGAGCGCATGGCCACCCTGGAGCAGGTGCGTGACGCCACCGTGGCCCCGCGCCGGCTCAATGCCTTCTTCATTGCCGCCTTTGCCGCCCTGGCACTGGTGATCGCCATGGTCGGGATCGGCGGCGTGCTCGCCTTCTCGGTCCGCTCGCGCACGGCGGAGATCGGCATTCGCATGAGCCTGGGCGCCAACGCGGCGCACGTGCAGCGCATGGTCCTGGGCGAGGGCGGGGTGCTGCTCGCCGCCGGCGTGGGGGTCGGGCTCACCGGCGCCCTGCTCGCCGCGCGCCTGTTGCGCGGGTTGCTCTTCGGCGTCACGCCGTACGATCCCGTCACGCTGGCCGCCGTGGCCGTGGTGCTTTCGGCGGTTGGAGTCGCCGCCTGCTGGCTCCCCGCGCTGCGCGCGGCGCGCGTGGATCCGGCGGTGGCGCTGCGCGCGGACTGAGGGCCCCGTGCGTCCCGACGAATCAGCAGCGAGGGCGGCATGCGCCTGACGTCCTACGTGGTACACATCGTGGCCGGGGCCCTCGGGCTGCTGTCGGGCTTCGTCGCCCTCTACGCCACCAAGGGGGCCCCGCTGCACCGCCGGGCGGGGATGGTCTTCGTCTACACCATGGTCACGATGTGTGTGGCGGGGGGCGCGATCGCGGCGCTGTGGAACGTCGTCCCGTCGCTCAACGTCCCGCCCGCGCTCCTCACCGCATCACTCGTCGTCACCGCCCTCACCACCGTTCGCCCGGCAACCCCCACCACGCGCCGCATCGACGGCGTGGCCACCCTGGTCATGCTCGGCGTGGGGCTGGCTTCGCTCACGCTTGGGGTCACGACGCTCGCGCGCGGCAGCCGCTCCATCGTGCTCTTCCCCTACTTCATGTTCGGGGTGATCAGCCTCCTGGCCGTGGCGGGCGATGTGCGCGTGCGGCGCCGCGGCCCGGCGCGGGGGGCGGAGCGCGTGGCGCGGCACCTGTGGCGCATGTCGTACGCCCTCTTCGTGGCAACCATGTCGTTCTTCATCGGGCAGGCCAAGGTCATTCCGCCCGCGCTGCGCATCCCCGGCCTGCTGGCCCTCCCCGTCGTCGCCGTGCTCGTCACGATGCTGTACTGGCTGTGGCGCGTGCGCGTGCGCCGCTCGCTGCGCGGCATGCACCAGTTGGGGATGGCCCCGCCGTCCGGCGCCTAACGCGGACGGTCCAGCCAGTACCCGGCCGGCGGCTCCTCGTGCCGCAGGTGCCGCACCAGGAAGTCCCACCCCCGCCGGATGATGTACGCCTCCGACGCGTAGCCGTGGTTGCGGTTGGGCATCACGACCAGGTCGAAGTCCTTGTTGTTGGCAATCAGCGCGTCGATGAGGAGGAGGTTCGCGTTGGGGTGCACGCGGTCGTCCAGCGTGCCGTAGGAAAGCATCAGCTTTCCCTTGAGGTTGGCGGCCAGCGCATGGTTGGCGTGCGGGTGATAGTTGTCGCCCCCCGCGCTGTCGCGCACGAGCATCCCCACGTAGCGCTCGCCCCAGTAGAAGCCGAAGCTGCGGTTGTCGTGGTTGCCGGCCCCCGACACGGCGACCTTGAAGAAGTCCGGGTACTGCAGGATGGCGCGCGTGGAGGAGAAGCCGCCGCCGGAGTGGCCGTAGATCCCCACGCGGTCGAGGTCGACCTGCGGATAGCGCGCCGCGAGCTGCCGCATGGCCGCGATGTGGTCGGGGATCCCGTTGTCCGAGATGCGGCCGTAGTAGCTGTCGTGGAAGGCCTTGGAGCGCCCGGGCGTCCCCATCGCATCGATGGTGAAGACGATGAAGCCCAGCTCGGCCATCGCCTGCACCTCGCCCCTGGGCTCGGCCGTGAAGGTCCGGAAGCCCATGGGCCCCACCTGCGGCCCGGGGTAGATGTTGTCGATGATCGGGTAGCGCTTGCCGGGGTCGAAGTCCGACGGGAAGGAGAGGAAGCCGTGCAGGTCGGTGATCCCGTCGCGCGCCTTGACCGTGAACGGGACCGGCCACCGCCACCCCATGGCCAGCAGCTCCGAGGCGTCGCCGCGCTCGAGGGGAAGCACCACCCTCCCCGTGCGGTCCCGAAGCACGGTGGTGGGGACGGTGTCGCGGCGCGACCAGCTGTCCACGATCCAGCGCCCGTCAGGTGAAAGGGCGATGGCGTGGTCCGCGTCCTCCGGGGTGAGGTGGGTGAGCCCGCTCCCGTCCAGGTTCACCCGGTACAGGTGTCGCAGGTACGGATCGCGCCCCTGCTCCCGCCCCACCGCGGTGAACAGGAGCTGCCCCGCCGGCCCCGCACCAAACTCGGCGGAGAGGATGTCGTACACCACCCACGGGCCGCTCGTCACCTGGTTGCGCAGCGCACCCGTGGCCACGTCGTAGCGATACAGGTGCCCCCACCCGTCGCGCTGCGAGAACCAGAGCAGCGTGGCCCCGTCGGGTGACACGCGCCAGTTGGGGACGCCGGCGTTGACGTTGAGCTCCAGGTAGGTGGGGCCCGTCTCCTGCAGCACCCGGCGCGTGCGCCCGGTGGCCGGGTCGGCGTGAAAGAGCGAGACCTCGCGGTAGCCCCGCGTGATCGCCGTGAAGAAGAGGTGCCGTCCGTCGCCGGACCACTGCGCGTCCTTCCACACACTGTCCGCCATGGGCCCGCAGCAGGTGGGCGCCACCATGGGCCGTGGTGGCTGGTCCACGCGCACCGCCGTCCCGGCCTCCACGTCGAAGACGAAGAGCTCGACCATCGGGACGACCGAGTCGCCCGGCAGCGCATAACGAGTCCGATGCAGCTTCGCGCGCCCGGTGGCGGTCTCCAGGTAGAAGACCTCCTCCACCTGGCGTTCGTCCAGGCGCCAGGTGGCGATGCGGCGCGAGTCGGGCGACCAGCGCAGCACTGGCGGGCGACGGATCCTGCCACGCCGGTGCGTCACCTCGTCGCGATCCTCCGGCATCACCGCATAGCCGTGGTGCGTGATGCCGTCGCGGCTCAGCTGCCGCTCGCTCCCTGAGGCGCGCTCGCGCACCCACAGGTTCTCGTCGCGCACGAAGGCCACCCACCGCCCGTCGGGCGACAACGCCTCATCGGGCTGCCGCGTGGTAGGTGCGGCGGGACCGGCGCAGCGGTAGGCGGAAAGGTCGCAGGTGAACTCACGCTCGCCCGCCATCACCACACGCAGCGTGCGCCCCGAATCGCCCAGGCGGATGCGCTCGAACGGGAGGGCAGTGGCCACGACGGGGGTGTCGGCCGCCAGCGAGAGCGCCGCCGCCAGCCGAGCGTGATCAAAGGCGCGATCCCGCGCGCCGCGCACGGGATCGACCACGATAAACTCGAAGCCGCCGCGGATGCGGTTGCGATACCAGAAGCGGCCCCCCTCCATCCACGTGGGCGTCACCTCCGCGCCGTACACGTGGGTGCGCGCGTTGCGCCCCAGCAGCGCCTCGGCGCGGGCGTACCGCGAGGTCTGGGGCGATGGCGCCTGGGCAACGACCGCGCCGCCCGTCACCACGGGAATCAGGCACAGGGCGCGTGCCAGCATCCGCATGACGGTCACCTCGCGCCCATGAGGAGGTAGTCCATCCCCCATCCCGGGGTCACGCCACGCTGCCTGACGAGAGTGGCAAGCTGCGCGTAGTGTCGGATGGAGTGCATCATCAGGTGCACCAGCACCACGCGGCGCGACGCGCGCAGCGTCCCCGCGCTGCGCGTCACGAACTCCAGTTCCTCTTCCCACGGCTCGTCGGCGCGAGCCAGCAGCTCTCGGAGCTGCGCCATGGCCCGGTCATGCGTGGCGTACAGTGCCGCGGCGTCCGTCCTGGGCAACGCCTCGTACGCCGACGCCGGAAGACCCAGCAGCCGCTCGACGTAGCGCAACTCCACCGCCACGATGTGGTGGACCAGGTCGCGCACCGTCTCCCCCTCGCGCACGTCGCAGGGAAAGTCGAGCGCTTCGGGGTGCTCGGAGAGCAGGGCGCGCCAGCCGGCGGAGGTGTGCTCCAGCCAGGCGAGCAGTTCGGCGGTGGAGAGGGCGAGCATGGTGGGGGCGCGGGCGAAGGTGCAGGTGGGGGACTGCGGGTGGGGAGTGCGGGTGGGGAGTGCGGGTGATCGGTGCCGGACTGACTGGTGGCGCGGCGGTTGGCGGCGAGTGGCAGGCGGCAGGCGGCAGGCGACGAGGCGCTCGCGCGGTTTCGCGCGCCACGACATCGCCTGTAGCTTGGCGCGAGCGACGCGCGCGCGCATCTGCCGGCCGCGGCCATCCGGCACCACCTCTCGCAACCTTACCCGTGCGCTACCTGATCGTCGAGGACGACGACGCACTTGCCGACTCGCTCGCGCGCGGGCTGCGCGAGGAGTCGCATGCGGTGGACGTGGCCGGCGATGGCGAACGCGGCGAGCAGATGGCGCGCCTGCACCCGTACGACGCCATCGTCCTGGACGTGATGCTGCCGGGACAGGGTGGTTTCGCCCTCGCGCGCGCCCTGCGGCGCCGCGGCTCACACGTCCCCATCCTCTTCCTCACCGCGCGCGACGCCGTGCAGGACCGCATCGACGGGCTGGACAGCGGGGGTGACGACTACCTCACCAAGCCGTTCGACTTCGGCGAGCTCTCGGCCCGCCTTCGCGCCCTCACCCGGCGGCGCGGGCAGGTGATGCCCGATCGCCTTGCCGTCGGCGACCTGGTGGTGGACGTGCGGAAACAGGTGGCCAGCCGCGCACAGCGCACCATCCAGCTCACGAGCAAGGAGTACGCGGTCCTCGAGTTCCTGGCGCGCCACGCCGGGCGCATCGTCACGCGCTCGGAGATCACCGACCACGTGTGGGACGAGAACCACGACCCCATGAGCAACACGCTCGAGGTCTTCATCAGCCGCCTGCGACGCAAGATCGATGGCGGCGCGGCGCGCCCGCTGCTGCACACGCGGCGCCGCAGCGGCTACCTCCTGGCCGACCTGTCCGACGATCCGCCGAGCGACGACTGAGGAACGCGCCGTGACCGGCCCCTCGCCCCGCTCCATCCGCGTGCGCCTGACGGCGTGGTACGCGAGCGCCATGGCGGTGGGGCTCCTCCTCTTCGCCATCGTCTCCTTCACCATCGTCCGCCACGAGATCCAGGAACGCACCGACCGGTTGCTGGACGAGGCGGCGCGCGCCTTCAGCGCCGAGTTGCAGCTGGAGTACCGCATGCTGGGCACGCGGGCCGCGGCCATCCGGGAGACGCTCGAGGGGGTGCGCTTTCGCGGGATCGCGCTCGGGGTGCTCGACAGCGCCTCCGCCGGCGGCATCGCCCTCCTCGCCGACAGCAGCGGGGGAGCCCAGGCGGGCGGCGGCCCGAGCGCCGGTGCCGAGCCGCTGCCATCCGCCCTCGCGGCGCGCGCGGCACTCCTGCGCTCGCTCCCGCAGCTGCGGGAACGCGCGGCAACCGGTTCCGGCTTCGTGCAGCTGACGGTACGCGGCTCGCCCGGCGTGCGGGCGCGCGTGCTGGTCGACGCGCTTGGGGCGCCCCCTGGTGAGTCGCTGGGCAAGCCGAACGAAGGCGCGCTGCGCGAGCGACACCCTGCCGTGGTGGTGGCCGCGCGCGACCTGCGCGACGACGCGGCGGCGCTGCGCGGGGCGGCGATGCGCTTCGCCCTGCTGGTGATGGCCGCGCTGCTCGTGGCCGTGGTGGGCGGGTACGCGCTCACTCGGCGGACGCTCGCCCCCATCGCCGCCATCAGTCGCCAGGCGCAACAGATGGGGGCCGCCGACCTCTCGGCGCGCCTCCCCGTCGCCACCCCGCACGACGAGCTGGGCGCGCTGGCCGGGACGATCAACGACCTCCTCGAGCGCATCGAGCGGTCGGTGGCGCAGCAGCGGCAGTTCGTGGCCGATGCCTCGCACGAGCTGCGCACCCCGGTCGCGATCATCCGCAACGAGGCGCGCGTGACGCTGGGGCGCGACGAGCGCACCGACGGCGACTACCGCGACGCGCTGGGCGCCGTGCTGCGCGAGAGCGAGCGGCTCACGCGACTGGTCGAGGATCTCTTTCTCCTGGCGCGTGCCGACGCCGGCGGCCAGGCGGTGCGCCCGGAACCGCTCTACCTGGAGGACCTGCTGCGCGACGTGGTGCGTGCCACGCGCACCCTGGCCGAGCAACGACAGGTCGTCGTGTCGCTCGACGCCACGGAGGACGGCGAGTGGCGCGGCGACCCCGCCATGTTGCGCCGCCTCCTCCTCAACCTCGTGGACAACGCCATCAAGTACTCACCACCCGGCAGCGAGGTCAGGCTGTCGCTGGCTCGCGCCACCGGCGCGTGGGAGCTGCAGGTGCGCGACCAGGGGCCCGGCATTCCGCCAGTGGAGCGGGAGCGCATCTTCGAGCGCTTCGTGCGGGGCGATGCCGCGCGGACGCGCGTGCGTGACACCGCAACGTCAGGGGCCGGGCTTGGGCTGGCCATCGCGCGCTACATCGCCGTGGCGCACGGCGGCTCGCTCGACCTCGTCGATGCCGAGGCACCGGGCGCCACGTTCCGCCTGCGCCTCCCCATCTAGGGTGGTCCCCTGATGATCTCCTGATGGCCGCCTTTAGCGTCCGTTCAGGTTCGGCCCGCTAGCGTGCGGGACCCGCCGGCACATCCGGCAGGCGATCCCCACGCATGCTCATCTTCCCTCTCCTTCTCGCGCTGCAGGCCGGCACGGCGCCGCGTGACTCGCTCTCGCTCGCCGACGCACTGGCCGTCGCCAGGGCACGGCGTGGCGCCGTGGCCGCGCTGGCGGCACAGGTCGACGAACGCCGCGCGCAACGCCGGCTGGCGTCGCGCCCCGGCAACCCGGTGGCGGAGTATTCCACCGTCGACGTCGCCCCCGAGCGACGGCTGGTCGTGACGCAACCGTTCAGCGCCTTCGTGCGGCTCCCGCTCGAGCGCGCCTCCGCCTCCCGGCTGGTGGAGGCGGCGCAGGCCGATTCCGCGCAGCGGCTGGCGCTGCTCGAGCGCGACGTCACGCGCGCCTACTTCGGCGTCGTCGCGGCCGAACGGCGCGTGCAGCTGGTCGTCGAACTGGCGGCCATCGCCGATACCCTCGCCATCCTGGCCGGGCGCCGCGCGACGGCCGGCGACATCTCCGAGCTGGATCGCACGCAGTTCGTCCTCGAGGCCGCCCGCGCGCGCTTGCAGCTGTCGAGGGCGGTTGAGGCGCGCGCGGGGCGCCGCGCCGCGCTGGCGCGCGAGCTCGCGCTGGACGGCGACTCGCTCGCCATCCTGTCCGAGCCGCTCCTGGCGGGGCTGGCCGGACGCCACGACGAGGCACACCAGTCGGTGGCGCAGGTCCCCGAGGTGCAACGCGCGCGGGCTGTCGCGCTCTCGGCGTCACTCAGCGAGCGCTCGCTCCGATGGGCGCGACTCCCCATCCCGTCGCTCCTCGTGCAGCGTGACTGGAGCCGGACGCCCGGCATTCCGTCGTCCACCCGCCTCGGGCTCGCCGTCGCGTTGCCCCTCTTCTCGCAAGGCAACGAGGCGCTCGACGCCGCCGCGGCGCGCGCACGCGCCGCCGACGCGCAGGCCCGCGAGGTCTCGCTGGAGGTTGCGCGGGCCGTGGCCGAAGGGAGGGCGCGCGTGGAGGAATCGGCGCATCGGGCCCGGCTCGCCACCGATTCACTCGTCCCCGCCGCAACCGCGCTGCGCGCGGGGGCGGTGCGCCTGTACGACGCCGGCCGCACCTCCGTGCTGCAGGTGCTGGAGGCGCTGCGCGCCGAGCGCGACGCCCAGCTCGCCGCCATCGACGAGCTCCTCGCCTTCCAGGAGGCGCGCGCCGACCTCGCCGCACTGGCGGGGCGCCCGCTGCCCGATCGTCGTTAGGTCACCATGCCCACTTCCCCTCTCTTCATGGCGTGCGCCCGTCGCCCCCTGACGGGCGTTGCCCTCGTCCTGGCCGCTGCGGGGTGCGACAAGGCGCCGCCGCCAGCTGCCACCACCAAGCCGGCCGTGGTGGAGCACGCCGTCACCGAGGCGTCGCTGACCACGGTCACCCTCTCGCCCGACGGCGAGCGCCGCCTGGCCATTGCGGTCGACACCGCTGCCCTGCGCTCGCTCGCGGCCGTGCGGACGCTGCCGGGCGAGGTCGTCGCCCCTCCCGGCCTCTCGCAGCAGCTCGCCGCCCCCGTGGCCGGGCGCGTGGCACGCGCGGACGGCGCGGCGCTCCCGCCCAGCGGGGCGCGCATTCGCGCCGGTGACCCGCTCCTGTCGCTCCTCCCCATCGCCACCGACCGCGACGTGGCCAGGAGCAAGGAGGAGTTGGACATCGCCGAGGCGCGGCTCCGCCGGGCGCAACTGGAATCCGACCGGGTCGAGGTGCTCTGGCGCGACCGGCTGGTCGCTGAGCGCGACCGTGAAGTGGCGCAGGCCGAGCTGGCCATGGCGAAGGCCGCGCGCGACGCGGCGGCGGGGCGTGCGGAGCTGGCCGTGGGAGCGCGCGGGACGCCGGCCGGCGTGGCCCCGCTGGTGATTCGCGCGCCGTTCGACGGCGTGGTGCGAGCCCTCCACGTAGGCGACGGACAGCTGGTCGCCGCTGGCGCACCGCTCGTGGAGGTGGTGCAGCTCCAGTCGGTGTGGGTTCGCGTTCCCGCCTACGTGGGCGACCTGGCCAGGCTGCAGTCCAACTCGCGCGTGTTGGTGCGCATGCTTGGCGCCGGCGACGAGCAACCGATGCTCACGGGGGTGCCCATCGCCGCCCCGCCCACCGCCGACGCGTCGAGCGCCAGCGCCGACCTCTTCTACCAGGTGGCCAATGCCTCGGGCCGCCTTCGGCCCGGCGAGCGCGTGCAGGTGGCCATTCCCCTGCGCGGCGGTGGCAGTGCCGCGTTGGCGGTCCCGTGGTCCGCGGTGGTCTTTGATCACGACGGCGGGAGCTGGGTGTACGAGCGCACCGGGGACCGCACCTACGTGCGCCGGCGCGTGGCGTTAGGCGACGTGGTGGGAGCGTGGGCGCAGGTGCGCAGCGGGATCGCGGCCGGGACGGTCGTGGTGACCGATGGCGCCGCCGAGCTCCTGGGCATCGAGTTCGGGCCGGGGAAGTAGCGATGCGCTGGCTCATTGCGACCGCGCTCCGGCAGCGCGTGGCCGTGGTCGCGGTCACGGTGCTGCTCCTGGTGGTGGGGCTGTGGACCGTGCGCGGCGCCCCGTTCGACGTCTTTCCCGAGTTTGCGCCGCCACAGGTGGAGATCCAGACCGAGGCGCCCGGTCTCTCCACCGAGGAGGTCGAGTCGCTCGTCTCCGTCCCGCTGGAGAACGCGCTCAGCGGAACGCCGTACGTCACCACCGTGCGCTCCAAGTCGGTGCTCGGCCTGTCGAGCGTCGTCCTCCTCTTCGAGCCGGGGACCGACCTTTTCCTGGCGCGGCAGTTCGTGGCCGAGCGCATGGCGCGCGTGGCGCCGCAGCTCCCGGCGGTGGCGCGGCCGCCGGTCATGCTCTCGCCGCACTCGTCGCTCGCCCGCGTGCTCAAGGTGGGGCTCACGAGCGACTCGCTCTCCATGACCGACCTGTCCATGCTCGCGCGGTGGACCATCCGGCCGCGCCTGATGGCGGTGCCGGGGGTCGCGAACGTGGCCATCTGGGGGGAGCGCCCCCGGCAGCTGCAAGTGCTGGTGGACCCGGACCGGCTGCGCGCCCATTCCGTCACGCTCGACGACGTCTCGCGCGCCGCCGGCGACGCCGTGCTGGTGGCCGGCGGCGGCTTCCTCGACACGCCGCAGCAGCGACTGGCGGTGACGCAGCGCTCGCGTGTCCTCGATGCCGCGGCACTCGCGCGCGCCCCC